>CAMWHN010000005.1 GCA_947174085.1 uncultured Ruminococcus sp. | reverse complement strand
TTCAGTCTTTTTGTTGTTTTACTAGTCTTACTACTTGTATGTTAGTAAAAAATATGCTATAATAGAAATTAATTAAGTGAAAATTTAGGTTCAAGTATATCAAAAATATATTTTGCCGGTATGCTTGTAAAATACCAGAATGTGCAGTGTAATAAGCAAATTTGTCCATGAAAATTCAGGGGCATATGACTATAATCCCAAACGTCCCAGTTTAAATATAAATTTACAATTACACCAACGGCTAACTCGTAAGAAGTAATTACAAATGCGCCTAATAAATATAATAATTGCTTTGACATAGGCGGTGCGTTACGGAATAAAATGCACATTGTTGTGAAAACTGCACCTCCAGTTAATGCCATTGTCCAATGGGTATAGCCTCGTGCTAAAATTTCTATTAGCGCATAAAGAAAATATCCCATTAAAAACGGAATTGTTATTTTTGCAATTTTCAAAATATCATCTTCTTTCTGTTTTAATATTTGCAATATATGATAAATTAAGTTTTCCCGAAATTAGCATTTTTATGCAGAGTTGATGAATTTTAATTGTATTTTTACTATGTGAAATTATCTGGAGCAAAACGCAAAAGATAATTAATATAAAATTAAAATAAAATGATAGTTTAAGGAGTAATTTCATGAGAAAAAGTGGTATCTTGCTGCATATTTCTAGTTTGCCGTCAAAATATGGCATTGGCAGAATGGGAAAATCAGCATATGATTTTGTGAATTTTTTGCAGGTAAGCGAAACGGCTTATTGGCAGATACTTCCATTATCGCCAACAAGTTATGGTGATTCGCCGTATCAGTCATTTTCTGTTTATGCAGGAAATCCGTATTTTATTGATTTTGAAATGCTGGAGCAAATAGGCTTGTTAGAACATGAAGATTATGCTTCTATGCTTTGGCAAAGAAATGCTGATACAATAGATTATGAATTATTATATAGAAATAATATTACAGTTCTGCGCCGTGCCTTTGCAAGATTTCGGAAAAAAAGAATGCGTGGTTATACGGCATTTAAAAATGCCAATAAACATTGGCTTCCAGAATATGCGTTATTTATGGCGTTGAAAGCTTCTCATGACGGCAAGCCGTGGTATGAATGGGAATCTGCACTTGCAATGCGTGAAAAAAATGCGATTGAAAATGCAAAAAAAGATTTGGCTAGTGAAATTGAATTATATTGCTTTATTCAGTTTATATTTTCTCAGCAATGGCATGCACTGAAAAAATATGCTAATCAGCACCAAGTTGAAATTATTGGTGATATGCCAATTTATGTTGCTTATGATAGTGCAGATGTTTGGGCATCACCAGAATTATTTGCCTTAGATGAGAATAAACAGCCAATTGAAGTTGCCGGTTGTCCGCCAGACCCGTTCTCACCTACAGGACAGTTATGGGGCAATCCGCTTTATGATTGGGAATATCACAGAAAAAGTAATTATAACTGGTGGACTTCCAGATTAAAATTTGCATCTAAGTTATATAATATAATTCGTATTGACCATTTCAGAGGATTTGAAAGTTATTATACTATTCCTTATGGCAATCAAGACGCTATCAAAGGCAAATGGCGCAAAGGTCCTAATAAAAAATTGTTCCAGACTGTCGAAAGAGAATTAGGCAATTTAAATATTATTGCGGAAGATTTGGGATTTATTACGCAGGCTGTTAGAAATATGCTGAAAGCTCTGCAATATCCCGGTATGAAAGTGTTACAATTTGGCTTTGATAGTGATACGGAAAATGAACATTTGCCACATAATTTTAGTTCTTCAAAATGCGTTGTCTATACTGGCACACATGATAACCAGACTTTAAAAGGCTGGTTAGAAGATTCTAGTAAAAATACAGTGAAATATGCAAAAAAATATCTTAGAGTTAAGAAAAAATCAGAAATTCCAGATGCTATGATAGCTTGTGCATGGCAGAGTGTTGCAGAATTATCTGTTGCACAAATGCAGGATTTCTTACATGCAGGGAAATCTGCTCGCATGAATACACCGTCTGTATTGGGTGGGAATTGGCAGTATAGAACCTGTGAAGAAGATTTTTCAGAAGAACTTGCAAAAAAAATCCGTAAATTAAATAGAATTTACGGCAGAGCTGTAAAACCAAAGAAAGAAAAATTACAAGCAAAAACACTAAAAGAAACTTCTGTTGAAAAAAATAAAACAGAAGAAAATATTGATACTACGGAGGAGAAATTAACATGATGCAGTACACACAAGAAATATTTCAGAAATATTTAGAGGGTGTTTTAACAAAACCTGCGAATGAAACCACACCGCAAGAACTTCATCAAGCAATTGGTGAAATGGTCATGCAATTAATGACAGAAGATTGGGAAGATAGCCGTTTCGCACATAGAAATGCCAGACATGCTTGTTATTTTTCTATGGAGTTTCTCATGGGCAGAAGTATTTATAATAATTTGCTTTGCTTAGGTATTTATGACGAAGTGGAAAAAACTTTAAATCATATGGGAACTTCTCTAAGTAAACTGGAAGAAATCGAAGATGCTGCTTTGGGTAATGGCGGTTTAGGCAGACTTGCTGCTTGTTTCTTAGATAGTGCCGCAACGTTGAATCTGCCACTTGATGGCTATGGGATTAGATATAAATACGGCTTATTTAAACAAGAAATCAAAGACGGTTTCCAGAATGAAACTGCTGATGACTGGACAAAATACGGTGATGCATGGTCTGTACGCCGTGAGGAAGATACTGTATTAGTAAAATATCAGAATCAAACTGTAAAAGCTGTGCCTTATGATATGCCAGTGATTGGCTATGGAACGAAAAATATTGGAACTTTGCGTTTATGGCAGGCAGAGCCTTTGCAAGAATTTGATTTTCATATTTTTAATTCGCAAAATTATCTGGGTGCATGTGCTGAAAAAATTTATGCCGAAGATATTTCCAGATGTTTATACCCCAATGATGATACTAATGAGGGCAAAAAGCTTAGATTAAAACAGCAATATTTCTTCTGTTCTGCGTCTTTGCAGGATTTATTAAAAAAGCATTTTGAAGATTATGGCAGTTATGATAATATTGCCGATGTTCTAACAGTGCAATTAAATGATACACACCCTGTGATTTCGATTCCGGAATTTATTAGATTATTAATGAATGCAGGTGTTAATTTTGAAAGTGCTGTTGCCATGGCGAAAAAAGTATTTCGGTATACGAATCATACCATTATGGCAGAAGCACTTGAAAAATGGTATGCGCCATTAATTCAGGAATTATTGCCTGAAATTTATCAGATTATTATCAGACTAAATGAAGAATTGATTTCTGAATTATATGATAAAAATGCAAGTAAATCAGAAATTAATAAAATGCGTATTATTCAGAATAATATGGTTCACATGGCGCATATGGCTATTTTTATGGGTAGTTATGTCAATGGTGTTGCAGAAATTCATACTCAGATTTTGAAAGATACTGCACTTGCTGACTGGTATAAATTCTATCCGGAACGTTTTCAGAATAAAACCAATGGTATTACACAAAGAAGATGGTTGGCTTTATGCAATCGGGAATTGTCAAGTTTATTGACGGAATTATTAGGCTCTGAAAATTGGGTGACTAATTTAGATTTGTTGAAAGAACTTGATAAATTTGCTGATGATGATAGCATTATGCAAAGATTCATGAATATTAAGCTGACTAAGAAAAAACAGCTTGTGGAAAATATTTATATCAGAGAATCAGAGCGTTTTGAAAATCAAGAAGCTTGTGAAACGTTTTTTGATGCGGAACACACTGTGTTCGATATTCAAATTAAGAGATTGCATGAATACAAACGTCAGCTTTTGAATGCTTTTTCTATTTTATATTTATATTATGGTATCAAAGATGGTAGTATTAAAAACTTGCCACCTGTTGCATTTATTTTCGGTGCAAAGTCCGCCCCCGGTTATCGCAGAGCAAAGGCAATTATTAAATTTATTAATGAAATTGCCAAAATGATTGATGCTGATAAAGAAGTTGCAGGAAAAATTAAAGTCTTTTTCGTTGCAGATTATAATGTTTCTTATGCAGAAAAACTTGTTGCCGGAGCTGATATTTCTGAACAGATTTCTACTGCCGGCACAGAGGCTTCTGGCACAGGTAATATGAAATTAATGCTGAATGGTGCTGTTACACTAGGAACTTATGACGGCGCAAATGTTGAAATTGTACAGGAAGCAGGAGAAGAAAATAATTATATTTTCGGTGCAAGAGTGGAAGAATTAGAAAAGATTATTCCTAATTATGATAGCCGTAAAGTTCTTGCAGAAAATAATAAATTGCGCAAAGTTGTACAAACTCTCATGGACGGAACTTTTTCAGATGGTGGAAATGGTGATTTTAAAGAATTATATGACGCTTTGACAGAAGGTGCAAGCTGGCATGAACCAGATCATTATTATGTATTAGGCGATTTTCAAGATTATTGTGATACGAAAATAAAAGCTTTGCAAGACTATCAGAATAATAAACTAGAATTTGCCAGAAAACAATGGCATAATATTTGTAATGCCGGAAAATTCAGCTCCGACAGGACAATTAAAGAATATGCAGAGGAAATCTGGCAAATTCAGCCTGTTGTTTTTGAAAATTAAGGGGATGTTTTTAACATGTCAAATCATTATGATGTGATAATTGCCGGCGGAGGTGCTGCCGGATTATATGCAGCAATCAATTTGCCAAAAACTGCAAAAGTTTTATTATTAACAAAACGTGAGATTTCACTCTGTAATACTGCCCTTGCACAGGGCGGTATTGCAGGGGTATATCAATCGCCAGAAGATAAAACGGCTTGGCATGAGAAAGACACTTATGTTGCAGGAGGGTTTCAGAATAATCATGAAACTGTGCATATACTCGTGGAAGAAGCAAAACAGGATATTGGCAAAATTATAGAACTTGGTGTTGATTTTGATAAGCTTGATAACGGTGATTATCACAGGACTTTAGAGGGCGGTCACAGCAAAAGAAGAATTTTTCATCATAAAGATGCCACAGGGCGTGAAATTGCAGAAAAATTACTTGCCTATGTGAAAAAATTAGATAATATAGAAATTTGTGAGAATACGCTCTTGTGTGATGTCAAAAAATCTAAAACAGGTTTTTCGGCTTTAACCTTGCATGAAAATAAATACAGAACTGTACACAGCCATTTTTTTATTATGGCAACCGGCGGTATTGGTCGTGTCTATGAATTTACAACAAATTCTGCAATTGCAACAGGTGATGGCATTATGTTCGCTTGCAATATGGGGGCTGAAATTCAAGGCTTGCAGTTGATTCAGTTTCACCCAACGGCTTTTAATAATCGGCATACCAGAGAATGTTTTTTAATTTCTGAAGCGGTTCGTGGTGAGGGTGCATATTTATTAAATTGCAATTCTGAAAGATTCATGCAAAGATATGATGACAGGTTAGAGCTTGCGCCTCGTGATGTCGTTTCCCATGCGATTATTTTAGAAAGTCGGCGGACTGGTTCTGATGAATTTTATTTGGATATTACGCATAAAAATCCAGAAGAAGTAAAAAATAGATTTCCTATGATTTATCAGAATTTATTAAAACAAGGCTATGACATGACAAAAAATAAAATTCCGATTTATCCGTGTCAGCATTATTTAATGGGCGGTATTCGAGTAGATTCTAATTCACAGACTAAAATTAAAAATTTATATGCTTGTGGAGAATGTTCTAATACGGGTGTCCACGGAAATAATCGCCTTGCAAGTAATTCGTTGTTAGAAGCTTTGGTATTTTCAAGACATGCTTCACAGGATATTGCAAGAAAATTACCAGATATGAAAAATATATTTGAAGAAATAAATTTTGATTTGCATGAGGAAGCTGAATCTGTTCCGCATGGAATCAGAACACAATTAAGACATATTTTGCAGGAAAGTTATTTTGTAATTCCTAATGCGGAGAAAATACAGGAGAATTTTAGCAAAGTCTGTGAAATTTTAAAAGATTTGGAACATGAAAATTATAGAATTAATGCTGATTATGTAGAAGTTCGTTCTACAGCAACAATTGCATATTTAATTCTAAAAGAAGCAATTACGGAACAGAAAGGAGTTTGATAACATGCAGTTATTACAGAGCTATATTGATAATATTATTACAACTGCACTGGAAGAAGATATTCATTATGTAGATGTGACAACAGATTATTTGTTGCCTGATGGTCATACTAGTAGTGCGTATTATGTCGCAAAGGCAGAGGGTGTTATTTGTGGTCTGGATATTGCCAAAAGAGTATTTGAATTAGTCGGCGGTGGTGTGGATTTTCAGGCGAATTGCAAAGACGGTGATAAAGTCAAAAAAGGTGATATCATTGCAGTTATGTCCGGAGATTCTAAGAGTTTATTAAAAGGCGAACGCACGGCTCTGAATATTTTACAGCATTTGTCAGGCATTGCAACAGCGACTAATCATTGTGTAGAATTAGTAAAGGACACAAAAGCAAAAATTACAGATACTCGCAAAACACTTCCGTGTTTGCGTAGATTGCAAAAATATGCTGTAACAGTTGGTGGCGGTAAAAATCATAGATATAATTTGTCAGAAGGTGCTATGCTGAAAGATAATCATATTGATGTTTATGGCGGAATTACACCGGCTGTGACAGCGTTGCGTGAAAAAATCGGTCATATGACAAAAATTGAGGTAGAAGTTAGAAATCTGGAAGAATTACAAGAGGCTTTAACAGTCGGGTGTGAAATTATTATGCTAGATAATATGTCCTGTGAAGATATGGCAAAGGCTGTGGCGATTACTAACGGAAAAGCTTTATTAGAAGCGTCTGGTAATGTGACAGAAGAAAATATTGCTGCTATTGCCCAAACAGGCGTAGATATTATTTCATTAGGTGCGCTGACACATTCTGTGCAGTGTTTTGATATTTCCATGAAATTTAATAAGTAAGGAGAATGTATTATGAAATTTCGTAGAGTAATGTTAATTTTAGCAAGCTGTGTGTTTTTTGCAACACTTGCAGGCTGTAACAAAGATAATACACAGTCTGATATTGACACACAAGATAGTGCTGTACAATCCGGTGATGAAGATGGTGATGGTGACGAAGATTCCCCAGAAGAAGTAACAACACCGCCTTTGGCAATGTCATCAAAGGATAAACAAGCTGAAAATAATCCAAGAGAAGATGGCACTAGTGATATTCATGTCAAAATTGAGAGTGTGGAAATTTCTTTGGAAGATTTACAGGCACAGAATTATGTCGTTCCTGTTATGATTACGCTTGATGAAAATGCAGGCATTAGCTATGCAGAATGGGGTGCTTTGGTTGATTCACGCTGTACATTTACAGCAGATAATAGCGAAATGGATTTATCTGTGTATTATTCTATCAATGAGGAGCAGAATTTCATGTGGACTGCATGGAGTTCCGGTTCTCAAATCAAGGAAGGCGAAGCAAATTTGCTAAAATTAGAAGTGACTTTGCCACAAGATGCAGCTGTTGGTGATAAATATGAAATTAATTATCAATCTATTTCACTTGCAGAAAAGCCTCATTCTTGGAGTAGTAACAATGATAACTGGGTAACAAATGGCTATGTAACATGGACTGATGGCGGTATTACAATAATTGGATAACAGGGGGAATTTTAATGTCAAATTTTTATATTACAACACCAATTTATTATCCGTCTGGTAATCCGCATATTGGGCATTGTTATACAACAGTAGCATGTGATTCTATTGCACGTTATCGCAGAATGCAAGGACATGAAGTCATGTTCTTGACTGGTACAGATGAACATGGTCTTAAAATTGAACAAAAAGCCAAAGAACAGGGAATTACACCAAAAGAATATGTAGATAAAATTGTTGAAATTTTTAAAAATCTTTGGTCTTATATGAATATTAGCTATGATAGATATATTAGAACAACTGATGATTATCATGTAGAATCTGTGCAGAAAATTTTTAAAAAATTATATGATAAAAATTATATTTATAAAGGCAAATATACTGGTAAATATTGCACTCCTTGTGAAAGTTTCTGGACGGAAACGCAGTTAAAAGACGGTAAATGCCCTGATTGCGGTCGTGATGTGATTGATGCTGAAGAAGAAGCTTATTTTTTCAAAATGTCTTGTTTTGCAGACAGAATTGAAGATTTGTTATTAAATACAGATTATTTACAGCCTCGCACTCGTGCTGTGGAATTAGTGAATAATTTTATTAAATGCGGTCTGGAAGATTTGTGCGTGTCAAGAACGTCATTTACTTGGGGGATTCCCGTCAGTTTTGATACTAAACATGTTGTCTATGTTTGGATTGATGCGTTGTCTAATTATATTACGGCTCTTGGTTATGAAAATCATAGATATCAGGATTTTGAAAAATTCTGGTCTGCTGATGTGCATATGGTCGCAAAAGATATTATGCGTTTTCATGCGATTATTTGGCCTGCTATGTTAATGGCTTTGGAATTGCCTTTGCCAAAGCATTTAGCGGTGCATGGTTGGATTACGTTTAATGGTCAAAAAATGAGTAAATCTCTTGGTAATGTCGTTGACCCGTTTGTACTGGGAGAACGTTATAGCCCTGATGCAATTAGATATCATATTTTGAGAGAAATGGCACTTGGTTCAGATAGTTCTTTTTCAAATGAAATTATGATTACCAGAATTAATTCGGATTTGGCGAATGGTTTGGGCAATCTTGTTTCCAGAACTGTTGCAATGGCACAGAAATATTTTAATG
This sequence comes from uncultured Ruminococcus sp., assembly GCA_947174085.1. Classification (GTDB taxonomy): domain Bacteria; phylum Bacillota; class Clostridia; order Oscillospirales; family Ruminococcaceae; genus UBA3855. The sequence goes on along the minus strand of CAMWHN010000005.1, from coordinate 16,927 downwards.
GAATTTTGCCGACAGAACGGGAAGCAGATGTAATTGATGAAGAATTAATTACACTTGCTTGTAGTATTCGCAAAGAAGTAGATAATTATATTGATAATACGCAGATTAATCTTGCATTAATAGAAATTTTTAAGCTTGTGGACAGAGCAAATAAATATATTGATGAAACTGCGCCATGGGTTCTTGGCAAAGATGATTCTAAAAAAGCCAGACTTGCCAGCGTATTATATAATTTGCTGGAGAGTATCAGAATTATTTCCAGTTTATTAAGTCCGTTTATGCCGTCTACTATGCCGAAAGTTTGGGAACAAATCGGTGCAAGTGCGGAACATGTGACTTATGAAAATGCAAATAAATTTGGTGTTTTGCCTGTCAATGTAACAGTGCATAAAGGTGAAATTTTATTCCCTCGTATTGATGTTGAAAAAGAAATTGAAGAATTAAATCAAATTATTCAACAAAATCAGCCTGTTACTTATACGCCTGAACCAATTGCAGAGGAAATTAAAATTGAAGATTTTGCCAAAGTTGATTTGCGTGTAGCGAAAATTATTTCTGCTGAAAAAGTCAAAAAATCTAAAAAATTACTTTGTTTGCAATTAGATGACGGTTTAGGCGGTCGGCAAGTTGTTTCTGGTATTGCAGAATATTATAAACCAGAAGATTTAATTGGCAAAAAAATAATTTTGATTGCGAATTTAAAACCAGTGAAATTATGTGGCGTACAAAGTAATGGCATGATTTGTGCGAGTGATTTGCCAGACGGTAGCGTTGCTGTGCAATTTGTTGATGATAAATTTCCATGTGGTGCAAAGCTAAGATAATATATTTCACTAGTTTATCACTGAATTTTCATAAAATTATCATAAATGTATATTATGATTAACTCATGCAGGGGAGCTTGTAAATCAGGCTGAGAGGAAACAGGAAGTTTCGACCCTTTAACCTGATACAGATAATGCTGTCGTAGGAAGTCAAGATTTAAAATTTGATGATGACGGAGACAATCTAAAACAGGTTGTCTCTGTTTTTGTATTTATAATATTTATAAGAAAGTAGGTATTACATTATGAAATCTATGTCTGTTCCAATTAGTCATGCCAAGACACTTAGACTTGTGGAAACTGGAATATTATTAGCCATTGCAACTGTGCTGAATATGATAAAATTATATCAATTGCCATTTGGTGGGGAAATTACTTTTGCAAGTGCGTTGCCAATTGTGTTAATTTCCTATCGGCATGGTATCAAATGGGGATTATTTTCTGGGTTTGTTTATAGTCTGTTGCAAATAGCAACGGGTTTTGGAACTGTGAAAAGTTTTTTTGTGCCAGAAGATTATGCAATTTGGGCAAGTATTGGAATTATTTTATTAGATTATGTCATTGCTTGTATGGTTCTTGGATTGGGTGGCATGTTTCGCAATAAATTTAAATCAGCTCCGGCTTTGTGCTTGGGAACAGCAGTTACTATGTTATTGAAATATATTGCGCATATTATTTCGGGTGTTTTATTTTTTGGTGCATGGGCGGAATGGTTTTTCTCACAAGAGGGTTTTTATGCTGTCGGTGCAAAAATTTTAGATAATTTTTCTGGCACAGGCTTAGCTGTGATATATTCTGTTTTTTATAATGGCTTGCATATGATTCCAGAAATTATTATTACTATGATTGTTGCGTATGTGATTAGCAAAGTTCCTGCAATTGCGAAAAAAATAAATTAAAAATATTAAAAAAAGTTATATGCAGAGCGATTCTGGATAGAATTTTTTTAAATCCGGAGCTGATAATTAATTTTGATAAATTTTTCACAAAGTTCATAGTGTATTTCACTAAAAGACAGTTGTCCGTTTACAGCATATTTTACAAAATAAAGCTGATTCTAAAAAGAATCGTGCAGAATCTCTTGACTTGCTAGGCAAAAAATAGTATAATAATTATTGTTGAGTTTGGAATAGAAATTATATCCAGACAAAAAGCTTAAATTTATGAATTTGGAGGTTCAAGCCAATGAGCAGAGTTTACAATTTTAGTGCAGGTCCTGCTGTATTACCAGAAGAAGTTCTGAAAGAAGCAGCAGAAGAAATGCTGGATTATCAGGGAACAGGCATGTCCGTTATGGAAATGTCTCACCGTTCTAAAGCATTCGACCAGATTATTAAAGACGCAGAGCAGGATTTAAGAGATTTGATGGGTATTCCGGATAATTATAAAGTAATGTTCTTACAGGGTGGTGCTTCTCAGCAATTCGCCGCTATTCCTATGAATTTGATGAAGAATGGCAAAGCTGGTTATATTATTACAGGTCAGTGGGCTAAAAAAGCATATCAAGAAGCGAAAAAATATGGCGAAGCTGTAGAACTTGCTTCTTCTGCTGATAAGACATTTTCTTATATTCCAGATTGTTCTGATTTGCCAATTACTGATGATATGGATTATGTTTATATCTGCCAGAATAATACTATCTATGGTACAGTTTATAAAGAATTGCCAAACACAAAAGGTGTGGAATTAGTAGCAGACGTTTCTTCCTGCTTCTTGTCTGAGCCTATTGACGTGGAAAAATATGGCGTTATTTATGGCGGTGTTCAGAAAAACGTTGGTCCTGCCGGTGTAGTAATTGTCATTGCAAGAGAGGATTTAATTCCAGAAGTACCGGCTGTTGAAAATACACCTACTATGTTAAATTGGAAAATTCAAGCTGATGCACAGTCTTTGTATAATACACCACCTTGCTATGGTATTTATATTTGTGGCAAAGTGTTTAAATGGCTCAAGAAAATGGGCGGTCTGGAAGCTATGAAAGCTTTGAATGAGAAAAAAGCAAAAGTTCTGTATGATTTCCTTGATGAAAGCGAATTATTCAAGGGTACTGTTGAAGAAAAAGACCGTTCTTTGATGAATGTGCCATTTGTAACAGGTAATCCAGAATTAGATGCAAAATTTGTTGCAGAAGCAAAAAAAGCAGGTTTTGAAAATCTGAAAGGTCACAGAACTGTTGGCGGTATGAGAGCTTCTATTTATAATGCAATGCCAATCGAAGGCGTTGAAAAATTAGTTGAATTTATGAAGAAATTTGAGGCTGAAAATAAGTAAGCGATTTACAGGAGGGCGATTCCCATGTATAATATTTTAACACTGAATAAAATTGCCACATGTGGTACTGATTTGTTTGATAAAGCAAAATATACTGTCGGCAGTGAAGTTGAGAATCCTACTGGAATTTTAGTTCGTTCTGCAAAAATGCATGATATGGAATTTAATGCTGATTTATTGGCAATTGGTCGTGCAGGTGCAGGAACGAATAATATTCCTGTTGAAAAATGCGCAGAACAAGGCATTGTTGTATTTAACTCCCCAGGGGCAAATGCAAATGCTGTAAAAGAATTAGTATTAGCTGGTTTGTTTTTGGCTTCTCGTAAAGTAACAAAGGCTGTGCAATGGGCAAGTAATTTGCAAGATACGGAAAATGCAAATGTTGCGGCACAAGTTGAAAAAGGTAAGAGCCAATTCGGTGGTATTGAAGTGTTAGGAAAAACACTTGGTATTATTGGCTTAGGTGCAATCGGTAAGAAAGTTGCACAGGCAGCTACGGCTTTAGGTATGACTGTTGTCGGAACTGACCCGTTCTTGAGCGAAGAATCTGCAAAAGAAATTGCAGATTTCTGTAAAGTAGTTGCAACAAAAGAAGAAGTCTATGCAGAAGCAGATTATATTTCTTTACATGTGCCTTGCAATGCAGATACAAAAGGCTTTGTGAATGCAGATGTTATCGCACAAATGAAAGATAATGTTAGAATCTTGAATTTTGCAAGAGCTGAATTAGTAAATGATGCAGATTTGAAATCTGCTTTGGAATCCGGTAAAGTTGCTTGTTATGTAACAGATTTCCCAAATGCTGATACTGTGAATGTTGATGGCATTGTTGCTATTCCACATTTGGGTGCGTCTACAGAAGAATCTGAAGATAATTGCGCTATTATGGCATCTAATGAATTAATTGATTATATCGAAAATGGTAATATTAAAAATTCTGTGAATTATCCAAATGTTTGTTTAGACGCTACTGGCAGAAAAGTAACAGTTTTGCATAAAGCTGATGCGGATTTATCCGGCATTGTTGCAGATGCAAAAGCAACTGGTGTGAAAAAAGATTTTGGTTATACGATTTTAGCCGGTGATGTTGATGCAGAGGCTGTAAAAGCAATTGCTGGTGTCATTCGTGTGAGAGTAATTGATTAAAATTTTTTAGCTTGAAAAAATGAAAAACTCCTGTCTTTATAAGATGGGAGTTTTTGTTTTTTAGTTTTCAACAATTAAACTGTTGAAAGTTGAAAACTTAATTTTAATAGCATTCAGATATAATATTTGTAAGAAAAAAGTATTTTATGAGCAAATAAAATAAAAACCCTTGTCTTTGTAAGATAGGCATATTTAGTTTTCAACAATTGCACTGTGGAATGTTGAAAATTAATTTTTAAAATTATTTTATAAGCAAGTACGATTTCCGGAATTGAAAAAAATTGTGATTAAATTCAGTAAAATATTGTGAATTTTTTTTATTGACAAAAAATAATTTTTCTGTTATAATAAGATTATCCTGATAAAATTATGTGAGGTGATTATTTGTGAAATGTCCTTATTGTGGTTATGAAGATTCTAAAGTAATTGATTCCCGTCCAACAGAGGATAAAAAACGCCGAAGACGAGAATGTTTAAAATGTAAAAAGCGTTTTACGACATATGAAATTGTTGAAAAGCCCTTGCGTATTGTTGTAAAACGTGACGGTTCGTTAGAGCCTTATGATAGAAATAAATTATTAAGTGGTATTTATCATGCGATTAAAAAACGTCCTGTTACTGTTGCGCAAGTGAATGCCATTGCGGACGAGGTAGAAGATAAATATACAAGCAATTGGAATGGACAAATGACTTCTGACCAGATAGGAGCTGTTGTGTTAGAGCATTTGAAATATCTTGATCAGATTGCATATATTCGGTTTGCGTCAGTTTATCAGGATTTTAAAGATGTTGCAAGTTTTATTGCGACAATTACGGCATTAAATGACGAAAATTAGAATGTTTGGAGGTAATATATTATGAATTTTGAAGATTTGAAAAATCAGATTTTGAATCCTGAAGATGAAACAGGTTCTTTTGACCCAATGGATATGGAGAAAAATAAAGCTGTTGGTGTTTTGTCAAGTATTCCAGTTTTATTCTGGTTGCCGTTAGTTTCCTGCAAAGATTCGCCATATGGAAAATTCTGTGCGAATCAGGGTTTAATTTTCTTTATACTGTGTACTGTGTTAAACGTTGCGCAAACGTTTTTGCGTAAGATTTTTTTGGTGATTCCATTTGTGGGGCATATTTTTCCAAAATTGCTTAGTTTTGTAATTGCTGTGATAGAGTTTGCTATTTTTTTATTATTATTAATTAGTGCCTGTCAGGGAAAAGCCAAAAGAATTCCGTTCATTGGCAGATTATTTGAGGCTTTTAATTGATTTTAAATTCTTTGCCGTGTATATCTAGTGTAATGCTTTCTTCTGGAAGATAACACTGTGCGCCAATTAAAATACCGTCTGCTGTGAGTAATTCTGCATAAAGTGGAGAATTTTCTAACTCGTAAGTATATAAAACACCTCGTGTTCCTGCATAGCGTTCTAAAGGTAACCGTTGTTGTATTTGTAAATTTGCATAGGTTTGATAAGTGTTAGTATTAAATTCATAGGGAATTGTAACAGCTCTGGAATATAATAATTCTGCATTCCAGCCTTGTGTTAAAAGCCATGCACTACGGTCAAATTCTGTATAGGCTTTAATCGTATCTGTAGCAGGCTGTTTTTGCTTGTGGCTGAAAATTACGGCAACCATGCATAATAATGCCGGTGGTAATATCAAGAGATATTTTAAATATTTTTTCATAACTCATCACTGCTCCTGAATTAAAATAATTAAAATTAATTTATTTTATGCGAAGTGTGTGATATTTAGAATGAGGATTTTTTGAATGGCTGAAATAAGATTAGATAAATTTCTTGCAAATCGTAGTTCATATTCAAGAAATGATGTAAAATTAATTTTAAAAAAAGGTGCTGTCAAAGTGGACGGCATTACGGAATATAACAGCAGTCGGAAAATTAATCCCGATTTGCAGGAAGTGTCTTGTTATGATAAGAAAATTTTGAGCGGTTCTCATGTATATATTTTGATTAATAAGCCTGTAGGCTATATTTGTGCGACTGAAGATAAAATACATAAAACTGTATTAGAGCTTGTGCCGGATAAATTGAAAATAAAAGGCTTATTTCCGGCAGGTAGATTAGATATTGACAGTACAGGACTTGTATTACTCACAGATGACGGCGAACTTGCGCATAAAATGCTTGCGCCAAAAAGTCATGTGCCAAAATATTATCTTGTGAAATTAAAAAATAATTTGCAGGAATCAGATATTAAGAAACTGGCAGAGGGTGTTATATTATCTGACGGGACGGCTTGTCTTTCAGCTCAGGCACAGGCTTTACAGGATAATTATGTATTAATTTGCTTGCATGAAGGGAAATATCATCAAGTCAAAAGAATGTTTGCAAGTTTAGAAAATCACGTGGAATTGTTGCATAGAATTGCTATTGGCGGGTTAATTTTACCCGAAAATTTAGCTCTGGGAGAGCATTTGGAAATTTTACACAAAGATGTTGAAATAATGTTGAAATCTGAACGCTTTCAGGTAATATATGAACAAATTATGAAACGTTTTTCGTCATATTGGATAAATAAAAGGTTTTAAGTTTAGGTAATTGGCGAATTGAAAAAATATTCAGAATTTGGTATGATAATAATAGGCAGATATTGACCGCCCGTTTCATGTATTTTTTTTTAAAATTTTAATTTTAATTTTACATAGACGGTTTTATCTGAAAAAAATTTTTAGTAAATGGAGGACTGGAATAAATGGCTGGTTTATCACTCAAAGGAATTTATAAGAAATATCCCGGCGGTTTCGTAGCTGTTACAGACGTAAATCTTGAAATCAGGGACAAAGAATTTATTATTCTGGTAGGACCTTCCGGTTGTGGCAAATCTACGACATTGCGTATGATTGCAGGTCTGGAAGAAATCTCAGAGGGCGAATTGTATATCGGTGACAAGTTAGTAAACGATGTTGCGCCAAAAGACAGAGATATTGCGATGGTTTTCCAGAACTATGCGCTGTATCCTCATATGACAGTATTTGATAATATGGCATTTGGTTTGAAATTGCGTAACGTGCCAAAAGACGAAATTGCAAGAAAAGTAGAAGAAGCTGCTAGGATTCTTGACTTGACACACTTGCTCGACAGAAAGCCAAAGGCTATGTCCGGTGGTCAGCGTCAGAGAGTTGCCATGGGTCGTGCAATTGTACGTTCCCCAAAAGTATTCTTGCTTGACGAGCCGTTGTCTAACTTGGACGCTAAGCTTCGTGCGCAAATGAGAACAGAAATTTCTAAATTACATAAAAAATTAGGTACAACGTTTATTTATGTAACGCATGACCAGACAGAAGCTATGACACTCGGTGACAGAATCGTTGTTATGAAAGACGGTTTTATTCAGCAAGTTGACACACCTCAAGTATTATACGAGGCACCAGTTAATAAATTCGTTGCAGGGTTCTTAGGTTCTCCGCAAATGAATTTCATTGATGCGTATTTGAGAAGAAATGCATCTGGTCAGTATTATGTAGAATTTGGTTCTGAAGATTCTCGTTCTGCTAGAGGAACAAAATATACAATTGTTGTGCCACCTTCTAAATCTGTTGCAGATTTGGCAAAATATGTTGACCGTGAAGTTTGTCTTGGCATTCGTCCGGAAAATGTTCATGATGAACCAGCATATCTGGCACAGGCAACGACTGGTATCGCAGAATCCAGAGTAGAAATCATGGAAAGAATGGGTGCAGAAACATTCTTGTATCTTGATTGTGAGGGTACTTCTATTACTGCTAGAGTTGCACCAAGCTCTACTGCAAACACAGGCGATATTATTAAAATTGCTCTCGACCCGAATAAAATCCACTTGTTTGATAAAGAAACAGAACGTGCAATTGTAAATTAATTATGATTTATAAAAATTCCCCTGTCGTTGCAGGGGGATTTTTTTGTAGAAAAATATTAAAAATAAAATAGTAATTTTATCGAAATTGCTGAAAATGTCAAAGTCACTTGACTTTTTGTCAAAATCGTGGTACACTAAGTTTAGCACTCAAAGAATGAGAGTGCTAACAAGTTAAAAAAATAAAAAAATGCAGATGATATTGTTAAGGTGCGTGAATGAGAATGAATGAACGGAAGCTGAAAATACTTGCTGCCGTGGTGGATTTTTATGTGAGAACCGGTGAACCTGTCGGCTCAAAGGTCATTGCATCTTTGCCGAATATCAATGTTTCTGCCGCCACTGTCCGAAATGATATGGCAATGCTGGAAAAATTAGGCTATTTGGAACAGCCTCATACATCTGCCGGACGAGTGCCAACGATTAAAGGCTATCGGCTTTATATTGAAGAATTAATGAAGCCATCTAGTTTGTCAATAGAAGAATGCGCAAAACTAGATAATATGCTGACTAGTCATGGAAGTATCACAGAAGAATTATTAATCCAGAATGCAACAACAGCTCTTGCGGAATTAACGCAATGTGCTGTGGTTTCAGATTTTTCGCCTAAATTTTCTGTGATTTCTAAAGTGGAAGTGATTCCCACGGGCAGACGTGTTTATGTGATTTTATTAATTACTTCTGGTGGCAGTATTAAAAATAAAGCATGTCGTTTGGAATTTGACTTGACACATGAACAGTTAAATTGGTTTTCTGGTTATTTGTCAGAGCATTTAGAGGGCATTTCTGTTTCAGATTTGTCAGATGAATTAATGGAAAATCTAACAAGTGCCATGAGTGCATATATGATGAGTTTAGCACCTCTGGTGCAAGGTATTTTTGAATTGTCCAGAGATTTGAAACAACGTGCTTTGCTATTCAAAGGAGAAAGGAATTTGTTCTCTTACGAGGATTTGGACAAAATGGAAATTGTCAAGTTTATTGAACGAAAAGACGAATTTGCATTAGCAGGATTTTTAGATGATTCGTTTAGCGGGATTCGTGTGCTGTTCGGTGAAGATAAAAATAGTTTTGTAATTGGCAATTCTAGTATGATTGTTTCCAGTTATCGTAAAGGCAAAAAAAATGTCGGTTCTCTTGGTGTAATTGGTCCTATGAGATTAAATTATGCTAAAATAATTCCATATATTGAATATTTTTCAAAAAAAATTACAGATTTGATTTCTGAACAAACAGAAGATTGTAATTTGCATGAAGAAGATGAAGATTAAAAATTAAGAAAGGAGCTGATTCTTGTGAACGAAAATAAAGAAATTCGTGAAGAAGAACAGGAGCAGAACGCTGAATCAGAAAATCTGGAAGATAATACTAGTGATTTAGATGAAATTGAAGCCTCTGATGAGCTGGAAGCAGAAAGAGATAGATATTTGCGTTTGTTAGCTGATTATGAAAATTTTCGCAGAAGAACAGAAAAAGAAAAATTAGCTGTGTTTGGAGATGCGACTGCAAAATGTATTGAGCAATTACTGCCTGTTGTAGATAATTTTGAAAGAGCTGTCGATTCGCCTTGCAATGATGAAGAATATCATAAAGGCATGTGCATGATTTTAGAACAGCTCCGTGGATTTTTGGAAAAACTGGGTGTTTCTGAAATCAAAGCACTTGGTGAAGAATTTAATCCAAATATTCATCAGGCAATTAAGCGTGAAGAAGCAAATGAAGAATTTGCAGAAAATACAGTTTGTGAAGTATTCCAGAAAGGCTATATGCTGAAAGAACGCTTGATACGTCCGGCAATGGTTGCCGTTGCAAATTAATAGATTTTAATTAAAAATAATAAGCATGAAAGGAAGATTTTATTATGGGTAAAATTATTGGTATTGACTTGGGTACAACAAATTCTTGTGTAGCTGTTGTAGAAGGCGGTAACGCTGTTGTAATTGCAAATGCAGAGGGCGCAAGAACAACACCTTCTGTTGTTGCATTTTCTAAAACTGGTGAACGTCTGATTGGTAAAGTTGCTAAGAATCAGGCAATTACAAATCCAGATAAGACAATTTCTTCTATTAAGCGTCACATGGGTTCTGATTATAAAGTTGATATAGATGGTAAAAAATATACACCACAGGAAATTTCTGCTATGATTTTGCAGAAATTAAAAGCTGACGCAGAAGCTTATCTCGGTGAAACTGTAAACGAAGCTGTTATTACTGTTCCAGCTTATTTCACTGACGCACAAAGACAAGCAACAAAAGATGCCGGTCAGATTGCAGGTCTGGTTGTAAAAAGAATTATTAACGAACCAACAGCCGCAGCTTTGTCTTATGGTATTGATAAAGAAGATGACCAGAAAGTTATGGTTTATGACCTCGGTGGCGGTACGTTTGACGTGTCTATTATTGAAATGGGTGAGGGCTATCAGCAAGTTGTTGCAACGGCTGGTAATAATCGTCTCGGCGGTGATGATTTCGACCAGAGAATTATTAATTGGATGGTTGATGAATTTAGAAAAGAACAGGGTATTGATTTGTCTCAGGACAGAATGGTTATGCAGAGATTAAAAGACGCTGCTGAATCTGCTAAAATTGAATTATCTGCTACACCTACAACTAATATTAATTTGCCATTTATTACAGCAGATGCAACAGGTCCTAAGCATTTGAATTTGACTCTTTCACAGGCGAAATTTAATGAATTAACTGCGGATTTGGTACAGGCTACTATGGGTCCTGTTCGCCAAGCTTTAGAAGATAGCGGTTTGCGTGCGTCTGAATTAGATAAAGTATTAATGGTTGGCGGTTCTTCCAGAATCCCTGCTGTACAGGACGCTGTGAAAAAATTAATCGGCAAAGACCCATTCAAAGGCATTAACCCTGATGAATGCGTTGCATTAGGTGCGGCTTTACAAGGCGGTGTTCTTGGCGGTGATGTCAAAGAAGGTCTAATGTTACTGGACGTTACCCCATTGTCATTGGGTATTGAAACTGCTGGCGGTGTTTGTACAGTTATGATTCCTAGAAATACAACGATTCCTACTAAGAAATCAGAAGTTTTCTCAACTTATGCAGATAATCAGCCTGCTGTTGATATTAATGTATTACAGGGTGAACGTCAGTTCGCAAGAGATAATAAACAACTTGGAACTTTCAGACTGGACGGCATTGCTCCTGCTATGAGAGGTGTACCAAGAATTGAAGTAACATTTGATATTGACAGAAATGGTATTGTGCATGTTACGGCAAAAGACCAAGGCACTGGCAAAGAACAGGATATTTCTATTACAGCTTCTACAAATATGTCAAAAGAAGATATTGATAAGGCTGTGAAAGAAGCAGAAGCTTATGCCGAAGAAGATAAAAAACGCCGTGATGAAGTAGATACGAAAAATAATGCAGAAAATATGATTTTACAGTGTGAGGGTACACTCAAAGAATTAGGTGATAAAGTTTCTGCTGAAGACCAGTCTGCTGTTCGTGCAAAAGCAGATGAATTGCAGAATGCAATTAATGCTAATGATACTGCTAGTATGAAAGCAAAAATGGACGAATTGCAGAAAGTTCTCATGGAAATCGGTTCTAAAATTTATCAGCAACCAAATGCAACAGGTGTTGACCCAAATATGAATGCTGGTGGCTTTACAGAACAGCCTGATTCTAATGATGATGATGTGATTGATGCGGATTTCACAGAAGCATAATCTAAAATAATTAATAATTGACTAGGCAATAGGGTGGTGTTGTAACTGCCCTGTTGCTGATTTGAAAGGAGTGCCGTCACGGCGGGTAAATATGGCTGAAAAACGTGATTATTATGAAGTTCTGGGTATCCAGAAAGGCGCAAGTGAAGATGAAATTAAAAAAGCCTATCGAAAAATGGCAAGAGAAAATCATCCAGACCTTCACCCTGATAAAGCTGATGAATGTGAAGAAAAAATGAAGGAAATTAATGAAGCTTATGCTGTGCTGTCAGACTCTGAAAAACGTCAGCGTTATGACCAGTTCGGACATAATGGGCTTGATGGTGGCGGTATGGATGGATTCGGTGGCTTTACCGGTGGCTATAGCGATATGAGTGATATTTTTGAAAGTGTCTTTGGTGGCATTTTCGGCGGTGGTGGCAGTAGTTTCCGGAGTAGTAGTAATTCTGCTAATGCCCCCAGACGTGGTAAAGATATTGTAACCAGTGTGAATATTAGCTTTATGGACGCTTGTAAAGGTACTTCACAGGAAATTCAGATTTCTCATCAAGAAAAATGTACTGACTGTAGTGGCACAGGTTCTGCTGCTGGCTCAAGTCCGGAAACTTGCCCGAATTGTCATGGAAGTGGTGTGATTCGTGTCACACAGCAATCTATGTTTGGTGCGATTTCTTCGCAAAGACCTTGTCCACAGTGTAGCGGTAAGGGAACTATAATTAAAAATCCGTGTTCTAAATGCCGTGGCGTTGGCAGAGTTCGTGTCCAGAAAAAAGTGTCTATTAATATTCCTGCTGGAATTGATGACGGACAAACGCTTCGTGTTGCCAATGAGGGTGACTGCGGTACGAATGGCGGACCTAATGGCAATCTGAATGTAAATGTGAGTGTTCGTCCGCACCCTATTTTTGTAAGAAATGGTTTTGATGTGAATTGCGATATTCCAATTACATTTACACAGGCTGTACTTGGTGATGAAATTACTGTACCTACGATTGATGGCAATGTGAATTTAACTGTTCCTAAAGGTACGCAGACTGGTACAAAACAGCGTTTGAAAGGCAAGGGCATTCAGCGTTTGCAACGTGACGGCAGAGGCGACCAATATGTTAGATTAAATGTAGAAGTGCCGAAAAACCTCACGAAAAAACAAGAAGAATTGCTAAAAGCATTTGAAGATTCCCTCGGTGAAAAAAATTATACCAAACGCAAAACATTTAAAGATAGATTAAGCGATTTGTTCGGTCGTGGTTAATTTATATAAAAAATAAAAAGTCTTTTCTGATTTGTAGAAAAGGCTTTTTTTGTGATTTATATAATTATAGAATTTTTTTTAGAAAAATATCCAATATTTTTTCTGTTTGATTGTTATATAAGTGAAAGATTATATTATTCTAAGATATATATTTAAGAGGAGGTTTTTTTATGAAAAATAAAATTAGTGCTATTCTTGCAATGGTTGTAACATTTGCATATTTGCCATTGCATATAAATGCAAGTGCAGAAATCATTAAGACTTATCCTGATTGGTGCAATGACTTTGATTTTGAGAATCACAAAGCTAATTTTGTTATTACTGGTGCATATTATTCCGGTGATAGTACAGTGCCTTATGACTATTCTGTAACGTATTTAACAAATTACTCTATAAATGAAGAAACTGGCAATAAATATTGGTCTGGAAGTTGTCATGAAGTTATTGGTGTAAAGCAACTTACACCCTATTTAGAAAATGCCGAAAATTTTAAGATTGGTGATTTACTATATATTCCAGTTTTTGGTATAGCAGATGTCGTTCCAGGGTGTATTCATATAGATCAAATAGATCAAGATATGTTAGATGCAGTCGAAGTGGACTATATCGGCAATGGTAAAGAAATTTTTGGCGATGAATTTATGAAAGCTGTTCGTAATGATTTGTTGCGAGATATGGACGAAACATATATGAATCCATGGACATTGGGCAGTAACCAACGTTATGAAACATTTGATATTATTAATGGCGATGCCACAGAAGATGGAGAAGTTAGTATTGCTGATGTTGTTATGATAACGAAAACTGTTCTAGGTAAAGAATCTATGCAAGGCTATTCAGAATATGTTTCTGATATTAATAAAAATTGGCGTGTTGACGCATCAGATGCATTATCTGTTATGCAATATATTGTTGGTTTAATAGATGAATTATAATTATTATGATAAAATAATACTAGAAAAGAGTTCGGAACACTCCGACTCTTTTTTTATAAGATTTAATAAAATTAAGTTTTTTTAAGGCTTTTGGAAATTAGGACTTGTAATATTATTGAAAATATGCTATAATAAATACAATGTTGATATTTTGAAAGGATGAAAGCAATGTTATATATGGAAAATCATATCGGGAAAATTATTGTTTCTGATAATTATTTGCGACAGCTAACGGAACAAACTGTATTACAATGTTTCGGTGTGGCAGGTTTTGCACAGCCGATACTTGCAGATAAGTTGTTTGACAGACGGCGGAAAGCAATTGCAATTACAACAAAAGATGATAAATTAGTTATTTCATTGCATGTGCGTGTGATTTATGGCGTGAATATTCCGGTTGTGATACGGGCGTTAATGCATAAAGTTGAATTTGTGATAGAAGATGCTGTTAGGATTCCGGTATCTCATGTATATGTCTATGTTGATGAAGTTGTAGAACCATAGGAGGATAGTAAACATGAATGGGAAAATATTAAAAAATGCGATTTGCAGTGCAGCCGTAAAATTAGAACAAAATCGTAAATTAATTGATGAATTAAATGTCTATCCTGTACCAGATGGAGATACAGGAACAAATATGTCCATGACAATGAACTCTGCAAAACGAGAATTAAGCGTTTTGCCGGATACGGCAACGATTTCAGAAGTAGCAGAAAAATCAGCATCTGCTATGCTCCGAGGTGCAAGAGGAAATTCCGGCGTAATTTTATCACTGTTATTTCGAGGATTTGCCAAAGGTCTTGCAGGTCTGGAAGAAGCACAGGGGCAGGAAATTGCTAATGCATTAGAAATTGGTGTACAGGGTGCTTATAAATCTGTTATGCAGCCAACAGAGGGAACTATTTTGACAGTTGCAAGAATGGCTTCTCAACAGGCGCAATTAACAGCAAGAGGCAATGCTGATGCAATTGCCGTATGGGAAGAAATTTGTAAAGCTGGTGAACAGGCTCTGGAAAAAACGCCGGAACAATTGGAGATTTTAAAAAAAGCTGGTGTTGTAGATGCCGGTGGCAAGGGATTAGTTACGATTTGGCAAGCAATGCTAGATGTATTTCATGGCGAAACACCTGCTATTTCTACAGAAGAAATTACTAGAAAACAAGAAACTACAGCAATTGGTCGTGTAGATTTAGACGAAGAAATTAAATTTACTTACTGCACGGAATTTATTTTAGAAAAGAAAAAAGATTGTCCGGATTCGTTTAAGTTAAGAGCTTATTTAGAAACAATTGGAGATTGTGTTGTAGTCGTAGATGATGATGAAATTATTAAAGTTCATGTGCATACGGATAATCCCGGATTAGTTTTGCAAAAAGCATTAGAATTTGGGCAGTTTGTGAATGAGCCTAAGCCGAAAATTGAAAATATGCGCATTCAACATGCCGGAAGAATTAGAGAAGCTCAAAATGCTGCACAAGATGCGACTTATATGCGAGCAGAACCAGAAAAACAATTTGGTTTTGTTGCCGTTGCGACTGGTGACGGAATTGAAAACATGTTCCGTGAATTAGGTGTAGATTGCATTGTCAAAGGCGGTCAGACTATGAATCCGTCTACAGATGATATTTTAAAAGCCATTCATGCAACACCAGCTAAAAATGTATTTGTGTTGCCGAATAATAAAAATATTATTATGTCAGCAGAGCAAGCTGTTAGTCTTGCAGATAGAAATGTTTGTGTATTACAGACTAGAACTATCCCACAAGGATTATCTGCTATGTTAGCATTTGATGATAGCTTTGATGTAGAGGGTAATCGCATTGCCATGACAAGAGCTTTTGAAAAAGTTTCTACTGGACAGATTACATTTGCGGCAAGAGATTCTGAACTAGAGGGGCATAATATTCGCAAAGGGGAAGTGCTTGCTTTAGAAAACGGTAAGCTTGCATTTACAGATAAAGATTTAAATCATGGTGCTTTTAAGCTGATTAAGCGTTTAGTAAATAACGAAAGTGGTTTTATTACTATCACATATGGCGAAAATGTCAGCGAAGAAACTGCACAGCAATTATATTTAAAAATACAAGAGCGTTTCGGCGAAAAATTAGAAGTCATGCTTGTGAATGGCGGTCAGCCTGTGTATTATTATATTATTGCAGTAGAATAATTAAAATACAATGCCGTTTTCTGTGAGTTATTTAACAGAAAACGGCTTGCTTTTCAGGAGTTTATTATTATGATAAGATTATTTCAGCCGATTGGCAATTTAAAAAGCGTTAGTAAAAAACGTGCTAATTTATATAAGAAAATTGGTATTACTATGCCTTATGATTTGCTCTGGAGATTACCAAGAGCCTATCAGGATTATAGAGAGCCTGTTCCCGTAAAAGATGTGATTTCCGGTACACAGGCAACTGTAAAAGTCAAAATTATTGGTAAGAAAAATCCTGTTTATGCTAGAAACGGTATGCAGATATTTAAATTAGATGCCATTGATGATGATAATACAGAATTGGGTGTTACTATTTTTAATCAGAGATTTACATTTCAGGGGCTTGTAATCGGAAAAAGTTATATTATGTCCGGTAAAATTACAGATAATGATTATGAAAATAGAAAAATGATACAAAATCCTAAGATTTTAAGCAATGAAAATATTCCGTTAGAAGCTGTATATTCTCAGACAGCCGGCTTGACAAGTGCTATGTTCCGGACAAATATGAAAGAATGTTTGCAATTATTAGACGAAATTCAATTCGAGACGATTCCAGAAAAATTAAGAAATTATTATCAATTAGTTTCACTTGCAAAAGCCTTTCATGATGTTCACCAACCGGAAACTATGGAACAAGTCTTACAGGCAAAGCATAGATTAGCATTTGAAGAAGAATTAAAATTAGAATTAGGTCTGCATTTATTAAAATTAAAATCTAATCAGACAACAGAATAT
>CAMWHN010000004.1 GCA_947174085.1 uncultured Ruminococcus sp. | reverse complement strand
TCTCCGTTATTTCATTGCTTACCTTATGGCAGTAAATTTCCAACCGTTCCTTTTCATC
Organism: uncultured Ruminococcus sp.; assembly: GCA_947174085.1. Taxonomy (GTDB): domain Bacteria; phylum Bacillota; class Clostridia; order Oscillospirales; family Ruminococcaceae; genus UBA3855. Next base: position 26,811 of record CAMWHN010000004.1, on the reverse strand, counting down.
TTTTTTTATTTGAGAAATATTTATAATCATTTACAATATACTTGCCGAATATTCAAAGCAACGTGATTATATCTTAGAGCAGACGATATATGATTGATTATTTTTCCACTGTCTGTGCATTCCAAGGCTCAATATTCGGTTTGCTCTCTCCTTTCAGATAGTAATTAAAATAATTAAGAATAATACTGTTCATTTCAGGAATAAATTCAGATGAATCAACACTGCCTTTTCCCAGCATTTTCGCAAGTGTAGGAGAAAGAAGCGGTAAATCCGTGAAATCCATATGCTTCGTACCATCGAAATGAGCCTCTCTGCCGTCAACAGCATTGTCAAGTAAATATTTGTTTACATATTCTGTTTTGTCGTCAAGTCCGTCAACATAAGAACCCCAATGTCTCTCATTATCAAGTGAAAGTATCGGTATCGGGTAAGGCTCAGGATTATAGCTGAGTTTTCCGTCGTTATAGGATATATGTTCGCCGAGCATTGTACCATCAATATCGACTACCGCAGTAATGTCGTCACGCTCTCTGCCAAGCTGTACCGCTGTTGCACCTCCGATAGAATGTCCCGTAAGTCCAATTTTTTCCATGTCTGTCATTTCAAGTACTTTGAGAACTTCTGCCTTTACATTCTCAGATTCTGTATACCATGCCATATCAAGCAAATCTGAGTCTTTAGCGGTTTTTATTGTATCAAGCACAAAGTTTTCATCAGCTGTGCGGATAGACATCCACTCACATTCAATATTATAATCAGTCTCAGTAAAATCGGAACTATTTTGTATATCAATAGCAGTCTGCATGAACTCCATGTCAACTATAATTGTATTGCCCGCTGTATCCTTTGTAAAGAAAGCGTAATAAGGGTGGTCTATGCTTGCTACAACATAGCCGTTGCTTGCAAGTTCTTCATATAATGAAGTGTTACTTTGATAATATCCAAATGAGCCATGGGCAAATACTATCAGAGGACAGTTTAACACATCGCCCTCGGGATAGTAGAAGTGAACTGGTATCTCACGGTTAGAGCTGTCATTTTCACGAGGTTCAAGTCTGCTGTTGTCAATAAGTATTGCCTGAGTTTCCTTTACTTCGTACTGACCGTTTGTTTTAAGTCCTGAATAGCCTGTGAAAATAAAAGCAGGGAAAAGTGAGAAGCCTATAAGGATAATGCTCATAACAGCACCAATAATCGTTTTCGCCTTTGCTTTTTCTTTTGTGGCACTACTGTGCTTTATAAGATATACGATACAGGATATGGCAAGACGTATTCCGAGGATAACGAGACAACCTGTGAATCTCCATTTTTGTCCGGTTGCAGGCAAAAGCATTACAAGCAATGTGAGTATAAATTCAGCTCCGCAGAAAAACATTCTGTTTCTGTACCAAAGGCTTTTGTATTTTGCACAGCTTAACACTGTAAGCAAAATTTCCATAGCTGTAAAAATCGCAAATAATATAACTCCCATTTAAAAAACTCCATTCATTTCATTTTGTATTTCAGCTGATGTATTCAGTATACATCATGATGCAAAAGAAATCAATAGAAAAAATGTAAGATGCAATTTTGAACGGTGAAATGCACTCAGCTCAAAATTTATAATAGACCTGTTCAATAACCTATTTTTATAGTTATTAAACAGGTCTATTATGTGATCATGTTTGTAATAGCAGAGAATTTACCTGATTATTCCCACTCGCTCCTTGAACCATAATCTTAACCAGTTTGAGTTAAGTTTTATTGCTTGTGGTATCTCTATTATTTGAGTTGTCTGTCAGATTTGGAGTATCTGATTTTTTGTTGCCAAAGTGTTGCCGGGTATATGTAACTATACCATATTAGTTAGTAGATTGTAGATCATTAATCATTCTATCAATCTTTCTATTCAATCTGTTATAATCAATAATATAGGTTACTTCATACGTGTATAATTTATCTTCTTCTATAGGAAGTACAATTTTACTTAACAATGTTTTTACTTCGTGTAATTCCTCTAAAGAAAGATTATTGCCATCGATATAGCAATTTATACTATTAACTAATTGTGTGAGTGAGCATATATTGCCATATCGTTCTATTCCTGCTAATTTTGTATATTCATCAGTTTGAGGTAATGAACTGTTCCAAGTAGCAAGTTGCTTTTGACTTTCAAGTTCAGCATTTATTTTCTGTATTATTTGGTATGTCTCTGCATCTTTCTCTTTCAGACTTTTCTCGATTTCCAGACGTATATCTTCTTTAGATTTCTTATTACTCCTATAACTGATATAAGCTACAATTATAGGAGATAATACGACTAAAACATCTTTCAAAGCAGTTAAATATTCGTTCATATTTGATACCTACTTTCTTTTTGTATCATTTCACATTTACCAATTTCTTTGATGTTTATTTTTTTCTCTCATTTAGTATAACATAAAATATTTTCTTTTTCAAGAGATTATTCAAAATTATTTGTATTATTCTTGCCCCGACTTCTTCAAATTGCAATCTCGACACAGCATCTGTAAATTCTCAGGAATGGTTTTACCTCCTGCGTGCCACGGAGTAATATGGTCAACGTGCATTTTATCAAAGTAGAAATGCTTACTACAAATCGGGCAGATACCCTGCTGCTGTTCATAGGCAGCTCGCTTGTCATCATCATTGCACTGACGCAGGCTTCTGCACGATTCTCAGACAACTTGACCATGAGCGTTCGCAGTTTGATAAGGACATCTCAAATTATTCCGAGGGTCAGAAAAAGAAAGTGTTGATAGCAGCAAGCCTTGCGACATCTGTGCACCTTTATGTCTGGGATGAGCCTCTTAATTACATTGATATTTTTTCCCGTATGTAGATTGAAAATCTATTACTTGCATATCAGTCCACAATACTTTTTTGGGAGCATGATACAAGGTTTCAGGAAAAAATCGCTACTAAGGTGATACGGCTTTAATGCCTGACAGATTCTTTTTCTGAATGACAGGAAATTATGAATCGCTCATGGTATAATTATATCATCAGCAGGAAAAAGATAAGCATTTCATTATCGCAGTGCCAGCTGGATTCCAGTAAAAAAAAATAAAGCAGTATCGTTTAATTCTATCAGTCAATTGAACACGAAGGCAGTATATTATCTATTCTTCCTGTATTCTGTTGGACTTTTCCCAAAACTCCTGTGAAAGCATTCTGCATAATAACTTGCTCCTGAGAATCCACAAGCAAGACTGATTTCAAGTATTGTCATATCCGTGTTCTGCATTAACTCAATGCTTTTTCTAAGACGATAATCATTTAGAAAAGCGATGGGCGTTTTGTGTACATACTTCAAAAATAGATTGCCGCAGGTACGTTTGGAAACACATCCTGACTTTGCAATCTCTTTCAAAGTAATTTTCTCTGGGTAATATTCATGAACAAACGAAATCATAGTTTTCAATATAGATAGCTGTGTATCATTTTTGACAGTTACCAGCTTGATATCAGAATGCCGTACAATCTCACTCCAAATGAAATGCAGTGAACCGATTGCTGTCAAAACAGCAACATTCTCATCTTTTCTTTCTGCAATCAAATGTACATAACGAATAATTTCATTTTCCCATGTTACAGCTTGCTTCAAGTGTATAAAATCCAGAGAAGAATTTAAAACAGGCAATACGATCTCTTGCTCCAATTGCTTTGCAGTGCATAAAATCATCGGATGAAATAATATAACAATATATCTGCACTCTGTCATATCCTCTGAAAAAGCAGAGTGCAAACGGCGAGAATTGATAAAGATACCCTCACCCTCACTAATTCGGACAAGCTGTCCGTTTACATTATATATCATATGCCCTGAGAGCGATATAACAAGCTCTACATCATCATGCCAATGTTCTTCCATAACATAATTTGGATAAGAAGAAAAACGTCCTTTGTGAAAATAGAACGGAAATTCTGGATAAGTGTACTTTATTTTTTCACTGCGGTCATGATTTAAGTCGATAACGTTTACACATTTATTTTTCATTCGATCACCTTGCGTTTTTGTTATAGATTTGTGCGTTTTTACAGTTGAAATATTAATTTATATGCGTTATAATTATATCACGATCATATGATTATGTCAAGGTGAATACGTGGACTGCATTATAATTCCTCAAAAAAGCTCTGTATGGGTTTACCCAGAACCTGTGACAATCCCCATAATTCAATATCCGAAACGGTTCTGGTTTGTTCCTCAATACGACAAATCGAGCCGCGGCAGATATACACCGCAAGCGTTTCCAGCTTATTTGCAAGCATCTGTTGGCTCATTTTCTGCTCCTTACGGAATTTCCGTACCTGCTTGCCGACTATATTCATCTGTTCACCATCAATAATTCGTGCCAAAATAACCGACCTCCACAAAAAAGTCTTGACATAGGACATTTATTATGATATACTAAATTATCGGTTTTTATGTCCTATCATAGGACAACACACATTTTTTCTGAAAGAAGGGTAACTATGTCAGCTATTATCCAAATCAAAAACGTCACCAAAGAGTTCAAGGTTCTCAACCGCCGTGAAGGATTGAAGGGCAGCCTGAAAGACCTTTTTTCAAGGGATTACAAAATCGTCCGAGCAGTAGACAATATCTCTATGGACATTGAACAGGGTGAAATTGTAGGCTATCTCGGACCAAACGGCGCAGGAAAGTCTACTACCATTAAAATGATGACGGGAGTTCTTGAACCGACATCTGGTGAAATTCTGGTCGGAGGCAATATTCCTTATCAGAACAGGGCAAAAAACGCACAGGAAATCGGTGTGGTATTCGGACAGCGTTCGCAGCTTTGGTGGGCATTGCCGCTGATAGAGTCTTTTAAGTTGCTGAAAGATATTTATCAGATCAGCGATTCTGACTATAAGAGCATGATGCATTTGTATCAATCACTTGTGGATATTGAGCCTCTGCTGCATAAGCCTGTCCGGCAGATGTCACTTGGACAACGAACGCTCAGCGATATACTTGCGGCTTTCCTGCACAATCCCAAAATTGTATTTCTGGACGAGCCGACAATCGGTCTTGATGTTTCCATGAAATCAAAGATACGCATACTTATCAATGCCCTGAATAAAGAAAAGAATACTACGGTAATTCTTACCACTCACGATATGGGCGATGTAGACGCACTCTGTCGGAGAATCGTGATTATCGACAAGGGTAAAATGCTCTACAATAATGACATTGAACACCTGAAAGGCTTCTTTGGCTCGTACAGAACGCTGAAAATCCGCATGGACGGTGATCTGAAACAGCAGGCAGAGGTGATACAAAAGGAACTGCCGGACTTCTCTGTTTCCGCCGATGAAGAATGGATTTCTGTACTTGTGGACGAGGAAAAGTCCAAGGTTATGGAGGTACTGAACCAGCTCCAGAAATCACACGAGATCCGTGATATGCAATTGGAGGAGATTTCCACTGAGGATGTCATCAAAAAGATCTACGAGGAGGGTGTGGAATGAATTTGAAAAAGTATCTCTCCCTCACCCGTGCAGGTATTATGGAATCTCTGCAATTCCGGCTTGGAACAGTAGTAATGGTGATCGGCAATCTGCTGTATCTCATTGTAGTCTATTTCCTGTGGAAAGCGATCTACGCCTCCGCAGGGACGGATGTAGTAAACGGCATGACCTTCACCGACACACTGATCTATCTGGTATTGGCTACGGCACTGTTCGGCTTTATGGAAATGTACACAGTATGGGAGATCGGACGCAATATCCAGTCGGGAAAAATAGTCCTCGATCTGCTCAAACCGATGGAGTACCGCCGTTATCTGTTCTGGTCGTATTCAGGAAGTTTTGTGACGCAGTTTTTCTTTACGTTCCTTCCTACTTTCATCATTGTGGGAATTGTCACGCATGGTGCAATTCCGTTAGGGGTCAATCTGCTGTATTTTGTCATTTCAGTTGTCATGGCAGTATCAATCAACTACAGCATTGATTTTTTCGTAGGAACAATTTGTCTGTTCACGGAATCTATCTGGGGTATCAACATTATGAAACAGGTCATTGTACTGCTTCTGTCCGGAGCGACCATTCCGATCGCATTCTTTCCTGAACCGCTGAAAACAATTGTATATTATCTGCCTTTCCAGTCGATTTACAACGCACCGCTGACGCTTCTCCTTGACGGAGATCCAAAGTTTGAAACAGTTATCACGATACTTGGCACACAGCTTATCTGGTGTATTGTGATGACGGTACTCAGCACGCTGTTCTGGAAAGTTTCCCTGAGGCAGATCACTGTGAACGGAGGTTGAGCTATGAAACGAAAAGGACTTGGCTTTTATCTACGTATCTACGGAAAAATCCTTGCGCAAGACTTAAAAAGCAAAATGAGCTACCGCGCGGATTTCATAATTTCCACGATTGGTATGATCTTCACCAATATTGCAGGCTTTGTGAGCTTCTGGATTTTGTTCAGAAATTTTCCTTCTATCAATGGGTGGAGCTACCATGAAATGCTGTTTTTATATGGCTTTTCGCTGGTATCGCTCACGCCTGTTCAGTGCTTTTTCGACAACAACTGGAGCTTACGAATGTATGTGTATTCGGGCGATTTCATCAAGTACTGCTTCCGTCCGATCAATCTTTTCTTCTACTATCAATCGGAGGTATTTGACATCAAGGGACTGGGACAGCTTGCTTTTGGTCTCGGTACATTGATCTACTCTTGGACTAAAATCGGACTTGGGTTTACGCCGCTGATACTGCTAAAAAGGGTTGTATTTCTGCTGACCGCTTCACTTATCATGATAGCCTTGCAGAACGCTTCGGCAGCGACCTGCTTCTGGATTCAGAATTCATTCTATGTTATGGATCTGGTACTGAAATTCAAGGATTACGCAAGATATCCGATTACCATTTTCAGTCCTGTATTCCGCTTTATTTTTACGTTTATCATGCCGATTGCCTTCATTGCATACTATCCGAGCCTTGTCATATTACGACCTAATGAGGTACCGCTGTTGTCGTGGCTCTCACCTCTAATCGGCTGTCTGTTCTTCTGGATCAGCTATAAATTCTGGATGTTTGGAGCAATGAAGTACAGCGGAACAGGTTCATAAAGAAAAGGTGCTGCACGAGAGTACGGCACCTTTTCTCAGTTACAAATTATACATACACCATCGCATTAAACACAGGCTCTCTCGCACAAAGCCTGAGCATATTTTCAAGACCTCTCGCCTTATCCATATCTCCGGCTGTAACGGCATCGAGATATTCCTGATCGTGAGCTTTCCACTTGTTGACCTGTCTTTCCAAAGCTTCTTCTACAACTTTATCAAGGTCAATCAGATAGTCCAGAATCTCACCTCTGTTGACGAGCCTTCTCAGCCTTTCGGGGCGGTACTCCACCGAGTAGTGCAGATGATACTTGATGTGATCGGAACTGAACGCCGTAACGCTCGGCTCTGTATCAGGTGTGTTGTGGGTAACAGTGAGTGCATCAGTGTCAAGCGCCCATACGGGCTTGTTCTTGCTGTTCACCTGAATTTTTTCTTTGCTTCTGATAATCATAAGTTTTTCCTCCTTATTCTAACACGGTCTTTCTTTGAGCCGTATTCAGTTTTGTGTGGTTGTATTCATCTCTCAAACCGTGAGTGTCAATGACGGTCAGAGCCTTTTGCAGACTTCGGGTGAGCTGTTCCTCTTTCGAGATACGCTTGGCGGAATCATTCAGCTTCTTGCGTGAAAAATAGTGTGCTTCTTCCTCTTTCTTTTTGTAGACCGCAAGCTCCGAAGCCGTAGCAGCGTACTTAGCTTTAAGTTTGTCACGCTCTTGAACCGCCGTATCACGTTCAGATTTAAGTTTCTTGGTAGTTTTATCCATAGCCACATACTTCTTAGCCATGTCATTCAGCTTGTCATAGTCCTCTTTGGAGAGCGTGACCTTTTTGCCAAACATGGATTCCTTGGCTTCGATACTTTCAATCTCAGTAATCTTCACTTTCTTTTTGGAAACCTTGTCCAGTTCCTGCTGAATTTCATCAAGCTCCGAGGTTTTCTGCTCGATCTCCTCTTGCCGTTTTTTGAGCTTGTAATCCTTAACAGAAAGATGTTCTTCTTTCGTACCGAGCTTTACCCACTCAATACCATGTTCCAACATAAGCCGCCCGATATGCTCTTTCTCACGTTCAAGCCAGTCAATGGTGATAGTTCGGGAAAGTCCTGTACCTGTATGCCCCTGCTGCCGTAACGCTCCAGTGAGTGAGTTGCGTACACGCATACCATTTTTACGGACTTCATCGCTGACGGGTACGAAGTCAAGGTGCAGGTGCGGTGTACTCTCGTCCATATGTACCACGGCATTAAACAGAATCAAATGGGGATTTCTCTCCTAGAAAGTCCGGGCATACTCGGCAAGTACATCAGCAGCTTCTATACACATATCGGATTCAAGCCCGGTGTCCTCACGGTTGCCGACCTGAAACAGCACCTCATAAAATTCTTTCTCCTGTCGGCTATGACGGATATGCTCCTGGTAGTTGGCGATCTTCCTATCGCGCCTTGTCTGTCTGGCATTGAACTCTGCAAGAGCTTCATCGAACAGCTCATGATAGAGTTGCTTCAATGACCTCTGGCAGATGATTATGTCATCTTTGATTCTGTCCTCTTGGACATTCTCTGTAATAATCGAGCGATTGTTGTGGTTAAGGTCTCCACGACCGAAACAGCCGCTCAAGGTTCTTTGTTCTATACATATCACTCCTATCTGATAAGCCGCATAAGCGGCGAATTTTCTGACGAAAAAGTCTGCGGAACAGACACGGAGCGCAGCTCCGAAAAATTCGGCAGAGCCGAATTTGCTTCTGTTACTCTTGGCAAGAGTAACGCAAAGACACTTTCGACAGCTGAGCGACCGTCTATCAAAAGTATCTTATGCGCCCTACGGGGTAAAAGGCTGACGGAGCAGCCCGACCGTGACGATGCGTGTCGATGGTGACGGTCTTTTTGAGACCTCACAAACATCGTCACGACCGTCACACATCGTCACGCTCAATAGCTTGCAGCGATGAAATTGGCTTGCTCCTCCTCGGTCATATCATGGAAAGACTTGCATTTGCTATCTCCCTTGATATAACATTCGACCACTTTTGGATCTCCCTCCACAGGCTGATACTGAAATTCGTCCTCGGTGCTATCATTAGATTCGGTTTCAACATCAGGCTCGACCACAATAGGGTGATTTTCGTCATAGCGGAGATATATTCGCCTGCCCTTGTGGGTACGCTTGTTACTGTACTGAATGAAATAGAGGTTATAGAGCTTACCTGCATTGACATTCAGTTTCAGCGACAGCGCATTCGGCTTAATGTCAAGCGAGAGCTTTTCAATAAGTTCTGTAGCCGTACCCTCCCAAGTCGAATTTTCTGCATTGATGAATCTGCCTACTGTTTCAAGAACAGGTTCAAGCGGTTCGGTGTAGTCAGGTGAACGCTCTCCCTTGAAATTCCAACATAGCGTCTCCTTGTTTCGGGTGAGCATAAAATGCTTGTCGGGCTGATCTCTGCCTGATACCTCAATTGTGGCATTACCGTCAGTACGCTTAGATTTGTACATAATAAACGCTCCGTCCGCAGCTCCGAGCAAATCGTTTGTACCCGAAATCCTATCGAAACTATCGTCAGACTTCTGTTTGCGAGTGTGGTGAACCAGTATTAGGCAGATACCAGTCCTGTCGGCAAACGCTTTCAGTCCTGCGATGATGTCATAGTCACGGGCATAGCTGTAAGTATCGCCCTCGGCTTCACGGACTTTCTGTAAGGTATCAATAATTACCAGATTGGTATCAGGGTGTTCGCTTAGAAAAATGTCGAGCTGATCGAGCAGTCCCTCATTCAGCGACTTTGAAGCAACCGAAAAGAAAAGATTGGGTGTTGTCTCCGTGCCGAACATTCTATAAAGCCTTTCCTGCAATCTGCGGTAATCATCCTCCAAAGCTAAGTATAGGACTGTCCCCTTGCGCACAGAATATTGCCACATCGGTGTTCCCGAGCTGACATGATAAGCAATCTGAGCCATCATAAAGCTCTTTCCGACTTTGGGTGCGCCCACAAACAGGTAAGTACCCGGATAGAGAAACTTGTCTATCACAGGCGGTTTGCCTGGGTACACCATTTCGTACAGCTCAGGCATTGAAATTGTACGCATGAAGTCAGGGGCGGCTTCACGTTCTGTCTGTACCATAGCCTGCATTTCCTGTTCATATTCCTGTTGAGCAAGAAAAATTTCCTCGTCCGAGGGGTTGAAAAATCCATCATTTTCTGATATAATATCAGGTGTAGTATTAAGTGACTGCCCGACCTCTGCGCCAACAGAGGTCATAAGGGCGGTCATTTCTCTTTTTTCGGTCATTCTCTATCTCCTTTCAGACCATTCAGAGTTGTTGTGATAAGCTGTATCGTGGACAGCAGCTCGTCATCTATAGCAGAGCCGTTTTCTATCCTTTTCAGCTCCGCAAGGACATCGGCAAGCTGATTTTTCAATGCCTTGTACACTCTCGGATTGCCCTGCACCACCACATCACGGCAAAGCAAACGCTTCACGATGTAGTCCTGCTTAGTCAGTCCCGAAAGAGCCACCGCCGAATTTATCAGCTTATCTTCTTCGGGTGAGACACGGAAACCGATTGTCCGGCTTCTGAATCTGCCTTTGTTGTCGAGGTTTTTAACTGACATTATCATCACCGTCCTTATCATCATTTCTCATGTCACTAAGCCTGTCAGCCATTTCGTTCTGCGTACTTGGGAACAGGTGAGCATACCGATATGTAATATCAATGCTCTCATGACCTACCCTGTCCGCTATCGCAACGGCAGAGAATCCCATTTCGATCAACAAAGAAATATGCGAATGTCTGAGGTCATGAATGCGTATACGTTTCACTCCCGATTCTTTTGCTCCTCTGTCCATCTCGTGATGCAGATAGCTCTTGGTTATCATGAACATACGGTCATGTTCATCAATACCGTAGAGCTGTCCGATGAAGTCCTGTATCTCCTGAGAAAGAAATTCAGGCATTTTAACCACACGATTGCTCTTGGGAGTTTTCGGATCGGTGATAATATCCTGCCCCTTGATACGCTGATAGGACTTTGTGATCGAAACCGTCTGTTTCTCAAAGTCAAAATCGGCAGGAGTCAGGGCAAGAAGCTCGCCCTCACGGATTCCACACCAGTAGAGCATCTCGAAAGCGTAAAATGAAATGGGCTTGTCCATCATTACCTCGGCAAAGCACTTGTATTCCTTCTGTGTCCAAAAGAGCATTTCACGGTTTTTAGCCTTGCCCATATTGCCTGCCTTAGCAGCAGGATTGCTCGGTAATCCGTAAAACTTGACCGCATAGTTGAATATGGCACTAAGCTGATTGTGGAGCGTTTTCAGATACACAGGCGAGTACGGTTTGCCTGTTTTGGTTGAGCCTTCGAGCATTTCATTCTGCCACGCTATCACATCTTTTGGCTGAATATCGCACATTTTTCTTTTTCCGAAAAACGGTATCAGCTTTGTACGGAGGATATGCTCCTTGGTGTGCCATGTGTTGTCTTTCAGGCGCTTCTTCATATCCTCAAAATATATCTCCGAGAAGCTCTCAAAGGTCATATCAAGACTTGATTCCACCTTGTTCATCTGCTCACGCTCCCACGCCTGAGCTTCTTTCTTTGTGGAGAAACCACGCTTTTGTGTCTGCTTGCGTTCTCCACGGCTGTCGGTGTAGCGGTAGATCACTCGCCACTTATTGCCGTCCTTATAGACTGACATCACATCACTTCCTTTCGCCATTCCCCGAATTACTGTTATAACAGGTTCTTTCGAGGAAGTACTGTTTGTTCACTCTGCCTGAGATCGTAATAAAGCCCTTAGCTTCAAGCTCCTTGTTGAGCTTCTGCACTATCTTATAAGCATAGGACTTGGAAACATCAAGCTCTCTGGCAACATCTTCTACTCTCATAAAATTTTTATCTATCATTCAGAGTATCTCCTTTCTATAACTTAACTCTAAATCGTTAAGTTCTGATTTTATTATACTAAACATATTTAGTTATGTCAAGATATTTTTTACTAAACATTTTTATTTCTACTATCTTGACAAACACTAAGCAGATATGTTATAATGAATTTGTGAAAAATGGCGGCGTAATTTATTTTTACGATTTGTCTGCTTGAAAAAGGAGGTCAATAATATGTCAATAGGAGAAAGAATCAGGTTCATCAGAAACCTGAGAGGTATGACACAGAAATTCTTAGGATTGCAAGTCGGTTTTTCGGAACGGACAGCCGATATTCGTATGGCACAGTATGAATCGGGTTCGAGAACTCCCAAATCCGATCTTGTGGAACAGCTTGCCGGTGCACTTGATGTATCGACCGAAGCTCTGAACGTTCCGAACATCGACAGCTACACGGGACTTATGCATACGCTCTTTGCCTTAGAGGATTTGTATGGATTTAAAATCGACCGTCTGGACGGTGAGGTGTGTATTCGCATCAACAGGCAGAATGGCTCTAACTTTGCGAAAATGATAGGTCTGCTCGAACCGTGGGAGGAAATGGCTCAAAAATACCGCAACGGGGACATCAGCCGTGAGAAATACGATCAGTGGCGATACAGGTATCCGAGGTCGGAGGCAGAAGAATGGGCAGAAACGAGGAAACAGATCAATGAGTGAAATGGATGAAACTGTAATCGCTTATAAGTTCTTGCAAAACTTCATTTTATCAGAACCATTATATAAAACAGTTGAATTTGATGCAAAGTGGTATTCTTCTTTTGCGGGCTTTTCACGAATGATAGATCATGATTATTGTGACTATTGTTCTGAAAATAGTGTATTTAAATGGAATAATGATCAATATATTCATGATATGTTTTGCAAATTGTCAGAATACAATATAGAAAGTCAAAATCCAATAATTCGTAGTATCAATGAACCACATAGAAATCAACCATTTTTTATAGATTATCTGTTTTTCTGTACGGGATGCAAAAGAATCCATTATTATACGCTGATGTTCAAAGGTAACACTGTAACCAAAATAGGACAATATCCATCTTTTGCTTCAAAAGAAAAACTAGAACTAAAAAAATACAAGAAATTGAATATAGTTAAGAAATATTATATTGAACTTATGCACTCTGTTGATGCGTATTCACAGCATATGGGAATAGCAGCATTTGTTTATTTGCGTAGAATATATGAACATATAGTAGAAACTGAGTATTCTAAACTATCTATGGAGAAAAATGAAAAGGCTTCTTTTGATGAAAAAATGAAAGCGGTTGACAAAGAAATACATATAATTCCAGAAGCGCTTGCTTCACAAAAAAGCAAGATATATTCCGTTTTAAGCAAGGGTATACATGAATATGATGAAGATGAATGCTATGAAATGTACCCTGTGATTAGAAACGTAATTCTGTTTATCTTAAATAGATACCTTGCACAAAAAGAAGAACAGAAGCTCCAAGAAGATGCCCGTAAACTACTTGCTTCAAAATAAGAAAAGAGCTATCCGATTCAAATACGAATCAGATAGCTCTTATCTTTTCAGACAAATAATATGTTACTGTTGCCGATGATAGAGAAATGTTGCCAGATCGTTGCCATTCAGCTTAACTACGCCTTAAAAAGCACGGTATTACGCAGTTTCAGCAAGTATTTGCATTATTCCCACTCAATTGTTGCTGGTGGTTTCGTTGTCACGTCATAGACAATTCGATTCACATTTTTTACTTCATTGACAATTCGATTCGCAACAATTGCAAGCACATCATAAGGAATTTTTGCAAAATCTGCTGTCATGAAATCACTTGTTGTGACAGCTCTTAATGCGACAGTATAATCATAAGTTCTGCAATCGCCCATCACACCAACAGAACGCATATTTGTCAATACTGCAAAATATTGATTAATATCACTGTCAAGTCCTGCTTCTGCAATTTCCTGACGGAAAATAAAATCAGCGTCTTGCAAAATGGCAAGCTTTTCATCTGTAATATCACCAATAATTCTAATCGCAAGCCCTGGGCCTGGGAACGGTTGTCTCCAAACAAGCACAGGTGACAAGCCTAATTCCGTGCCTAATTTGCGGACTTCATCTTTGAATAGCATTCTTAAAGGCTCGATAATTTCTTTGAAATCTACATAATCAGGCAAACCGCCAACATTATGATGAGATTTAATGACAGCAGCATCTCCTAAACCACTTTCAATGACATCAGGATAAATTGTCCCCTGTACTAAATAATCTACTTTGCCAATTTTTTTAGATTCCTGTTCAAATACACGAATAAATTCTTCACCGATAATTTTACGTTTTGTTTCAGGGTCAGAAACGCCTTGTAATTTAGCCATAAATTGCTTTTTTGCATTTACACGAATAAAATTCATACCAGAATTTTTAAAAGCCTGTTCTACTTCATCACCTTCGTTTTTACGCATGAAACCATGGTCAACAAAAATACAAGTTAATTGATTACCAACAGCTTTTGCAAGCAAAGCCGCCGCAACAGAACTATCTACACCACCAGACAAAGCTAATAATACTTTGCCATCACCGACTTTAGCACGAATTTCTTCAATTGCGGTTTTTGCATAGCCTGCCATTGTCCAGTCTCCAACACAGCCACAGACATTTTTCACAAAGCTATCAATCATACCTTGTCCAGCAAACGTATGATTGACTTCAGGGTGAAACTGTACAGCATAAAATTTCTTTTCAGCGTTTTCAAATGCTGCAAAAGGGCAATTTGTTGTATAAGCTGTTCTACGAAAACCGTCTGGAAGTTTTGAAACATAATTCGTGTGACTCATCCAAGAGGATGCTGTTTCAGGCAAATTAATTCCACCAAACAAAATACTAGAATTATCATAATGTGTGTCAGTTTTGCCATACTCCGAAGTATCACAAGGCGATACAGTTCCACCGAGTGTATAAGCAATCACTTGTGCGCCGTAGCAAATTCCCAAAATTGGAATATTTAATTCAAAAATTTCTTTTGTAATATGTGGTGAAGTTTCTTCATAGACGCTGTTAGGGCCTCCTGTGAAAATAATACCTTTTGGATTTAATTTTTTAATTTCTTCGATAGGTGTTTGATAGCTTTTTACTTCGCAATAAACGCCACATTCACGTACTCTGCGAGCAATAAGCTGGTTATACTGTCCTCCAAAATCAAGAACAATCACTAATTGATGTGCCATAAAAAATATTCTCCTTTTCATTAATTTTTATTAATTTTAAAATAAATTATTTTACTCATGTTGTAATAATAATCTTTCATCACAGTATTCACAAGTCAAAGTCGAACCCTTGCCAATAAAACTTTTTGGCAAATAAGATTCCTGACAAGTAATACAATTTTTATTTTTGCAAGCAATGCCTGTATGCAAATCCCCTGCTAACAGTTGTGTTTTAATATTGCTTTGTAACATAGTTAAAATTAACGACATACGAATATACATGCCATATTTTGCCTGTTTAAAATATAAAGCTCTTGTATCATCATCAACTGCAACTGCAATTTCATCTACACGAGGCAAAGGGTGCATAACAATCATATCTGGTCTAGCAAGGTTCATTTTTTTAGTTGTCAAAATATAGGTATCTTTTTGCGCAAGATATTCTTCTTCGCTCGTAAAACGTTCTTTCTGGATTCTAGTCATATAAAGCATATCCAGTTTAGGAATTGCATTTTCAAGGCTTTCTGTTTCTTCATAAGTTCCGCCATTTGCTTTAATTTTATCTTTAATATAAGACGGCATTTTTAAAGCTTTCGTAGAAATCATAATAAAATGATTATTTTCATAACAGCTCATGGCTTTACAAAGAGAATGCACAGTTCTGCCATTTAGCAAATCTCCACAAACACCAATGGTTAGCCCTGATAATTTGCCCTTTTCCATTTTGAGTGTCATTAAATCTGTCAAAGTTTGCGTTGGGTGCAAATGCCCACCGTCACCGGCATTAATAACTGGACAATCCGCAGTTAATGCGGCTGCTTTAGCAGCTCCAATTACTGGGTGACGTATGACAAGCACGTCTGAATAGCCACTGATAATTTTAGTCGTATCTTTTAAATTTTCACCTTTGGCAACAGAAGAAGTCTGTGGATTGTCAAAGCCTATAATTGTCCCGCCTAAGCGCAGCATAGCTGTCTGAAATGACATTTGTGTTCTTGTAGACGGCTCATAAAATAACGTTCCCATAATTTTGCCTTTACAGCTATTGGCATAAAGCGCAGGATTTTTAATAATTTCCTGTGCTTGTTTGAGCAAACCGTTCCACCATGAAACAGGGTAGTCATTCAAATCAATTAAATGCGGATAATCAGAAAACATAAATAAAATATCCTCCTGTTTTTATTTTTAACCAGCAAATGCATAACTCTCATTTTCAAAATACACAGCATACCAAATCAAAAACATAAACACTGTCCAGATTTTACGACTATTATCTGCCTTGCCGTTCTTATGGTCATTCAGAAGCTGAATTAATTGCTCTGTATGGAAAAATTGCTTGCTTGCATTGCTTTCAAATCTATTTTTTACAATATGATAATATTTCTCTTCTTTGAGCCATACACGAATCGGCACAGGAAAACCTAATTTTTTCTTAGCCGCTGTTTTTGCAGTTTCCTGTGGTGTATCTTGTTTTGCAGCTAAACGCATGGCATATTTTGTAATATAAGGTGTATGCTCATCTGTAATTTCTTTTCTTGTCACACGGTATCTTGTCGGGATTTTTTCAGCTAAATGCATAACTTCTTTATCTAAAAAAGGCACTCGCAATTCCAGTGAATGTGCCATACTCATTTTGTCGGCTTTTAGCAAAATATCTCCAGCCATCCACATATGCAAATCCAGATACTGCATTTTTGTCACTTCATCTTGATTCGCAACTCTCTTGTAATAATGCGCTGTTAATTCTGTTGGTTCTGGCGCATTGGTCTTAATTTTTAATAAATTTTTTCGTTCTTCTGGACTAAACATATATGCATTGCCAATAAATCTTTCTTCTAAATCTTTGCCCTTTCTCACAAAAAAATTCACACCACGTTTTGCTGGTAATTTCTGTGCAACAGCACCCACACTTCGTTTTAGACCTCTGGGCAATTTATCATAAGCAGTCGAATTTGGCTCGCTATAAACATTATAACCACCAAAAATTTCGTCAGCTCCCTCACCAGATAATACAACTTTTAATTGCTCTGAAGCCAGACCACAGACAAAATATAATGCAATTGCAGCAGGGTCTGCTAATGGCTCATCCATTTGATATTGAATATGCTTTAATTCTCCCCAATACTCTTCAGGTTCAATAATTTTGGAATAATTTTTTTTGCCAATGGCTTTAGAAAAATTTTTTGCCCAACCGATTTCGTTATATTTTTCATCTTTGCCGAAGCCTACTGTAAATGTTTTATCTACATCAGCAATTGCCGCCACATAACTGGAATCTACACCACTAGATAAAAAAGACCCTACTTCTACGTCAGCAATTTTATGCGCCTGTACAGATTCATGAAATACTTTAGAAATTTCTTTTACCCATTGTTCTAAGCTCGGCTTTTCATCTGCCTGAAAATTTACGTCCCAATATCTTTGAATGGTAAGCTTTTGATTTTGATAAATAAAATAATGTGCCGGCTGTAGCTTATACACGTTTTTGAAAAAAGTTTCGTCCATAGCCGAATACTGAAACGTCAGATATTCTTCTAATGCCGAAGTATTTAATTCTTTTTTAAAAGCAGGGTGTTTTAAAAAAGCCTTAATTTCAGAACCAAATAATAATGCATCACCCATTTTGGCATAATATAATGGCTTAATTCCGAAAAAATCTCTTGCGCCGAATAAAATTTTATTTTTTTTATCCCAAATCACGAAAGCAAACATACCACGCAATTTTTCAAGCATTTTCGTCCCATAAGCTTGATAGCTATAAATTAATACTTCTGAATCTGTTTGGGTTTGAAATTCATAACCCTGTTTTTCAAGTTCTGCTCTAAGCGTTTTGAAATTATAAATCTCACCGTTAAATACTAGTACAAGATTTCCGTCTTGACTATATAACGGCTGATTTCCCTGTTCTGAAACGTCAATAATGCTTAATCTTCTATGTCCGAGCGCAATATCTGAATCCACATATTTTCCGCTTGCGTCAGGTCCTCTGTGACGGATAGTATCCATCATATTTTCAATTACCTGATTTGCATTGTCAATCTTGTTTGTAAATCCTACAAAACCACACATAAAAAAGCCTCCTATCAGCTTAATTCTAAAATAACTAGTTTATTAGGCTCTTACTTCCAATTATTATTATACTACAAAATCCGGAAATTTGCAATATTTTTTTAAGAATTTATAAAAAACATAGAAAAACGCTTGCAAAATCGCTAACTTTGGGTTATAATATTAATAAAGCAAATAAAAACATGGAGGTATTATGAAATCATGGCAAAGAAAAAAAAGAAACACGGCAAAATTGAAAACAAAAAAGCAAAGCCTTTTCTGCAATTCAAACTAGGTATATTATTAATTTTAATTATACTATCATTTTTAGCAGTATTTGCATTGTACATGATAAATGCAACATCACAGGAAGATTATTGGGAAACGGAAATTTTAAGTAATTTAGAAAATACAACCAATCGCAATGAAAAATCAACAAGTAAGAATAAAATTTCTGTGACGAATCCTGTTCCTGCTTCAGACCGTGCAGAAGAAGAACGCATGTCAGAATGTGCATTTATTGGTGATGTATCTTCTTTGACGGCTTACTATGACACAAAAACAAATCTTGTATTTACAGATAGTGTCACAAGCATGTCAGAAAGCCGTATGGAAAGTATCAGCAGAAATATTTCCAGTGCAAAAGCTGTATATCTCTGGTATGATACACCAGAGAATCAAGAAGAAACTCTGACAGCTTTACAAAATTTATTTTCCAGTATTCGTGGACAAAATTCTAATATGCCTGTTTATATTTTAACAGCACTTCCAAAAGAAAATTTAGAACAATCTGAACAAGCAGATACTTGGAACACAGCATTATTCTCACTTGCAGACGAAATTGGCTTACATTATGTAGATATTAGCACTTTGCTAAAAACAAATGATGGAGTATTATCAGCTTCGTATTTAGACGAAGATATATTATATAAAAATATTGGCGAAACAATTTTAACACATATTGATGACAGCAAATAATAGTATTTAAAAAAGCCTTGCTTTGACAGCAGGGCTTTTTTTAATTTTATGAAAATTTCGGCTCACAAGTTAAATTAATACCCAAGCGTTTAAAAATTCTTTCATCAACAGCAGATAAAATTACAGTAGAATGCACTTCACAGCCCCAAAGTTTAGAAATTTGATGCATGGCTTTTTTGGCATTTTCGTCCGTTGTCGCACAGATTGACAAAGCCAATAACGTTTCATCTGTATGTAATCTTGGATTTTGATTGCCCAAATGCTGAATTTTCAAATTCTGAATCGGTTCAATGACATGCGGTGACATGAGTAAAATATTATCTTCCAAACCAGCAAAATATTTTAATGCATTTAATAATAATGCAGAACATGCGCCTAATAATTCCGAAGTTTTCCCAGTTAAAATAGTTCCGTCTGGTAATTCCATAGCCGTTGCCGGTTCACCAGTTTGCAATTCTTTGGCAAGCGCAAAAGAAATTACATGTCTATCTTCAGGTTTTATTTTCGCTTGTTGCATGAGTAATTCTAATTTATAAATTTCATCATCTGTAGAAATGCCTTTCCGGCGATTGCATAAAGCAGTATAATATCTTCTAATAATTTCCTGTTTAGACGCTTCACAAACAACTTCATTATCAATAATGCAATTTCCAGCCATATTCACACCCATATCTGTTGGGGATTTATACGGCGATTCGCCGAGAATATTTTCAAACATAGCATTTAACACTGGAAAAATTTCAATATCTCTGTTATAATTCACAGTTGTTTTGCCATAAGCTTCTAAATGAAACGAATCAATCATATTGACATCATTTAAATCAGAAGTTGCAGCTTCATAAGCGATATTCACAGGGTGTCTTAACGGAATATTCCAAATTGGAAAAGTTTCAAATTTGGCATATCCGGCACGAATGCCTTTTTGATGTTCATGATAAAGCTGTGATAAACAAGTTGCCATTTTGCCACTCCCTGGACCCGGAGCAGTCACAACAACTAATTTTCTGGAAGTCTGAATATAATCATTTTTGCCATAGCCGTCTGGACTAATAATATGTTTCAAATCAGACGGATAGCCTTTAATATGATAATGATGATAGACTTTTAAGCCTAGTGACTCTAATCTATTTTGAAATGCATTAATTGCCGGTTGATTTTCATACTGTGTTAAAACAACACTGCTGACATATAAGCCAATTTTAGTAAAAATCTGAAATAGTCTAATTACATCAGCATCATAAGTAATTCCCAAATCTCCACGGACTTTATTTTTTTCAATATCGCTTGCATTAATAGCAATAATAATTTCTGCTTCGTCCTTTAGTTGTAACAGCATTTGCAATTTGCTATCTGGCTTAAACCCTGGCAACACACGAGACGCATGATAATCATCAAATAATTTTCCGCCAAATTCTAAATAAAGCTTATCTCCAAAATGTGCAATTCTTTCACGAATATGGGCAGATTGCATTTTCAAATATTTTTCGTTATCAAAACCAATTTTTCCTGAACTCATAATCAAAAAATCCCTTCTGTTAAAATTACATTTATTATCATAGCACAAAATTCAGAAAATTGCAAGAGAAAACTCCAGAAAATAGCAAATTATTTTTAGCAGTTATGCTTGATTTGCAAGACATGCTTTTATAAAATCAGCAAATAATTTTTGCGGACGATTCGGACGGGATTTAAATTCTGGGTGAAACTGCACACCAATAAACCAAGGGTGTTCCGGACGTTCTATAATTTCAACCAGTTTATTATCTGGTGACACTCCTGCGATTTGTAATCCAGTAGCTGTTAATTTCTGACGATAAGCATTATTAAATTCCCATCTATGACGATGACGTTCATAAATTAACTCCTCGCCATAAATTTCTTTTGTACGAGTATTTTCAATTAATTTACACGGGTATAAACCTAAACGCATAGTACCGCCTTTTTCTGTAATATCTTTTTGTTCGTCCATAATATCAATCACACTCTGCAAACCATTGGGCTGAAATTCAGAAGAATTTGCCTGTTCTAGTCCTGCCAGATTTCTAGCTGTTTCAATTACCATCATTTGCATACCAAGGCAAATACCAAACACTGGAATTAAATTTTCTCTTGCATAGCGAATCGCTTCAATCATACCTTCAATGCCTCTATTGCCAAATCCTCCAGGGATAATAATTCCATTACAAGAGCTTATTATTTCTTTTACTGTTTCTGGTGTAATTTTTTCAGAATCTAACCACAAAATTTCAACTTGTGTATCGTTTACAATTCCGCCATGCCGGAGAGCTTCTGCAACAGATAAATAGGCATCTTGTAATGCAACATATTTGCCAACAAGTCCAATTGTTATTTTCTGAATCGCTTTATTCTGCCGTTCTGTCATAGCAATCCAATCTGCTAAGTCTGGTCCTCTGTTAATTAATCCCAAATGATAACAAACTTCTTTTGCTAGTCCCTGTTGTTCTAACATCATTGGCACTTCATAAAGCGATGGAGCTGTCATATTTTGAATAATATCTGCCTTTCTGACATTACAGAACAAAGCAATTTTTTCAGCAACTTCTTGCGGAATTTCCTGCTCTGTACGACAAACAATAATATTAGGCTGAATGCCAATAGATAATAATTCTTTTACAGAATGCTGTGTTGGTTTAGATTTTAATTCATTAGAACCAGCAATAAATGGCAATAACGTTACATGAATATATATTGCATTTTCTCTGCCGACTTCTCCGACAAATTGCCGAATGGCTTCTAAAAAAGGCGTACTTTCAATATCGCCGACAGTTCCGCCGATTTCTGTAATGACAATATCTGCATTGCTGTTTTTGGCAACACGATAAATTCTTTCTTTAATTTCATTTGTAATATGCGGAATGACTTGCACTGTACCGCCCAAATAATCCCCTCGGCGTTCTTTATTAAGCACTGTCCAATAAATTTTCCCAGTCGTTGCATTATTATTCACAGACAAATTTTCATCAATAAATCTTTCATAATGTCCTAAATCTAAATCTGTTTCTCCGCCGTCTTCTGTAACAAATACTTCGCCATGTTGATAAGGACTCATTGTCCCAGGGTCTACATTAATATATGGATCTAGTTTTAAAACCGTAATTTTATAACCTCTTGCTTTTAGCAATCTTCCCAAAGATGCCGCAGTAATGCCTTTACCTAAACCAGAAACAACACCACCTGTTACAAATACATATTTTGTACAATGTTCTTCCATAAAAAATACCTCCATTATGATATATAATATAAAAAAGCAAACCTCATTCCGCTTATTTCATAAAAATAAACAGAATGAGGCTTCATTGCCTTTTATTTTTTTAAATTTGATAAATCAGATGTTTTTTTATTAGGAATACCGCCAGTCATATAAAAATTTTTCATAAGTACCAAAGAACAACCGGCAAGAAAATCAGTTTTATCTTCAACATTACTGCAAACAATTTTTTCTGCAACGTCATCTCCTGCGAATTTTCTAATATAACGCTTAAAATAAGCAAATCCTTTGTCTGTCAATCCAAAATGATGTAAAATAACATTCTGCGCTTGGAAACAACAAACCAGATTATGCAATAATACACTCCAATCTTGCATGATTTCCCGCACAACTTCTTCACAGCGAACATCACCGGACGCACTTGCCTGATACATCTGCTCCAGCGTCACATGTTGAATATACCCGTCTGTTGCAGCATATAAAACTGGTGTTCGTTCTTTGCTATAAACTTCCGCAATACGAGCCTGCATGGCTTGTACAGATAATTGCGCTCGCACAGAACCTGCTGGATAACCGTCTTGTTGTCTGCCATTTGGACGAATAATACAGCGTTCTGTTAAATAACTATAAGTCAAATAATCTTGTTCTGATTTTTCAGGTCGAAGTACTGCAATATGAATATGACTGCCCATATGTACATATACTTGATTAGACTGAAACATATCATTTCGCTGTAAATCTGCGTTTGCAAGAGCTTGCAGCCAGACTGCATTCCCACAAAATACAGAGGGCATTTGCGGATAATCTGACAATGCTTTTGTCAGTTCTGAAAAATCCAGAACGCCGTTTTTATAAAATACACGCATACGACTAATCATAATCGGCATAACACCAATGCCAATTCCTAGCACATTTTCTTTTTTTAAACAGCTATTACTCATCATACGCTCTGTTGCTGAAATAATAAACTGTATAATTTCTTTGCGACTTGTATGGTCATTACAAGGCATACTAGATTTATCTAAAATTTCCATATGCATTGTACACAAGCCAACTGTGATTTCATGCTCACTAATAACTGCTCCTAGAACAAATTTATAATTCGCATTAATATCAATTAAAATTTTTTTACGTCCTTTTGGAAGTTTATTATCCGGTTTAACCTGATAAGGTGCTTCACCGATTTCTAATAAAATTCCCTCCGCAATTAGTGTATTTGTAATTTGTGTAATAGATGCACGAGTAATTTGCAATTGTTGTGACAAATCTACTCTTGAAATAGGTCCCATTTCCCATATTGTACGAAGAACCTGCATTCTATTAATTCTTTTTAAATCTAGTTTACTGATCCCGCTCAGCATGAAACTGCTCCTTTCCTGTATCATTTTACTATCTCTAGTATTATAGCATATTTGAAAAAAAAAAACAAGATGGATTTTATACGATTTTGATAAGAATAATAGCTCAATTTTAGACAAAAAATACAATCTGGTAAACAATTTGCCTGTTCTGTTACAGAACAGGCCGAAATTATTCTATTTTTAATCTTTCTTTTTCTTCGTAGCTACAAGTGCAACTGCTACTAGTACGGCTGCAATTAAAGCAATTAAAACAACTTTAATAATATTATCTCCTGTTTTGGGAGAAGCTATCACTTCGTCTTTTTTATCACTGCTTGTTGTAGTCGTAGTAGATTTTGTTGTAGTCGTTGTCGTTTTCATTACTGTTGTTGTACTTGAACTTGTTGTAGCAATTACATCTTGTTGCATACCGTTCATATAAACAGTTTTTTCTTCACTCCATTGGCTATATACTCTAGTAATACCATTGGCTTCTTCACCATCTAGCAATTGAAATGCTCTCACTTTGATAATTTCTTTATAAGCCCCAGAATCAGAAGTCTGATAAGATGTCCCCTTTACATCAAATGTATATGAAATTGGTGTATCTTTTTCGGATTCTTTAATAATCGTTCTATAAATCTGATACCCATCAGCTCCCTCTACAGCGTCCCATGCAATAACTGCCGTATCACTGTCAGAACTTGTAGTTATTTTAAAATCGCCCACTTTTGGAGCTTTTAGAACATCAGAAATTACATCTTGATTTTCTGTTGTTTCTGTTGTTCCTGTTGTCATAATTCCATCTGCCACTGTTGTTACATAAGTTGTAGTAGTTTCTGGTTCAGTTGTGATATCCAACTGTACATCATCTGTTGATAATACTGTTGTAATAACAGTCGTTTCTATAACAGGTGTATTTGGTGCATCTGCTGTTAATATTGCTTCTGTTGTAGCAACAGTAGCAGTAGTCGCTATTGTTGTTGCAGGAGCTTCTGTCACATCAATAACATCAGTATTAGCAACTATATCATTATTTTCTATTTCCTCTGCACCTGCTGTCATTGCTGGTATAGCTCCGAGCATAGCGAGTGCCATCACAGCAGATAAAAATTTTTTATGTTTCATTGTGTTAGCCTCCTTATTTCATTATAGATTATAATACTTGTATGATTACTATTATATCAAATTTGTTTCAAAAGTACAAGGCTTTTTTTTTAAACTTTGTTTAAGATTCAAAAAATCTACGATTTGCATAAAATTATATGTAATTTTTCTACAGATTTCATAGTAGATTTTTGTCACATTTTTAGCGATAATTCGTATAGAATCATCATCAAAGGCATTGTGATGACAGAAAACAAAGTTGTCACACCAAATAATTCTGAAGCATATGTCGCATTTCTATGATAATTCAAACATTGCATGGTACAAATTGCCGCACTCGGCGCAGACATCGCCGCAAGTACTGTCATTTCAATTACTTTATCACATGAAATTAACATAAATATGCTTGTTATTAACACTGGAATTACTAATAGCTTAATAAAACAAATATAAAATACTCTTGGTTTCCGAAATACATGCAGTAAATCTGTTTGAATAATTGTTGCGCCAGCAACTATCATGGCAAGCGGTGTGTTTAAATTTCCTAAATTTTCCATTGTTTCTGTCAAAACTTCTGGCAACGGTATCTGTACAAAGAAAAATACCATACCTAATAAAATTGCAATAATCGCAGGAGAACGCAACACTTTTCCTAATGATTTTAAAGACTTTTCACCAGACATTTGCATGACACCATGTGACCAGACAAGAGCATTAAATACTGTTAGAAATGCTGTTAAATAAAAAACGCCCTCATAATCAAACATAGATTTCACTAACGGAATACCCATAAATCCACAGTTAGAATAAATACAAGAAAAACGCTCTATTACAGTTTCACGACCGTCTTTTTGTCTTATGCAGATATAAGAAACAACAATCGCTATGACATACGCAAGAACAGATAATAAAAACGTCCAACCTAAATTTTTTACTAGCTCGGCTTGCAACTCTCTTTGATAAGCCATAAAAATAACAACTGGATTAATAATCTTAAGCACCAGTGCAGAAATCTGATTCACAGTTTCTTTTGATAATAATTTTAATTTAAAACACCCTGCACCAACAAGAATTAATAAAAACATACTGATTGCCTGATGTAATACAATTTGTGCCATAATTTTCATCTCCTGTTATTATCATAGCATAATCTATTGCAAAATGCAATGCAAACTAATTATTTTCAGAAATCCTAACAGATTTTTTGTAAGATGATAAAAATTATTCGTAAATACTCCCCACATAAAAAAGTGTTGCTATAAAATCCCAATTTATATTTTCAGGCATTTCTTGATTCGTATTTTTATAATAGCCTTCCATACTCTCTACCCAAGAACTTACAGATTCTAAATAATCCTGAATAGATATATTTTTTATACTTTTTCCAAAAAGTTCCATAAACTTCAAAAAATCTTTTTTATCTTTAATATTTCCTAATAATTCAATATATTCCATGAAATATTTATCTCCTCAATTCTAAAAAAATAAAACTCCGAAAGTAATCACTTTCGGAGTTTTTAACGCTCCCTGTTGGACTCGAACCAACGACCGTTCGGTTAACAGCCGAATGCTCTACCGACTGAGCTAAGGAAGCATTTATTTCATATCGGCATTTTTCTAATTTCCCGGGTCGTCACCAACCAAGTATGTTCGACGTAAAAGAGCTTAACTGCTGTGTTCGGAATGGGAACAGGTGGAACCTCTTTGCTATTAACACCGATTAAAATTTTAAAATCTAAAATCATCAAAAACTTAAATAAGTCTTATAATGACCCGTACCAGAATCGAACTGGTGTTGCCGCCGTGAGAGGGCGGAGTCTTGACCGCTTGACCAACGGGCCACCAGATGCACCATCGGGGACTCGAACCCAGGACCCACTGATTAAGAGTCAGTTGCTCTACC
>CAMWHN010000003.1 GCA_947174085.1 uncultured Ruminococcus sp. | reverse complement strand
GCCTTGACCATGTTATCAAAGGCATAGTAAAAAGGGGAAGTACTGGAAGTCTTTCAGATTTGGATGCCTATAACAGAGCGGTCAGATTTTATTTTCCCAGTGCAGTGGTTCATCAAAGATTTGAACTTGATTTAATTGGTGATGCAAAAGAATCAGCTCCAGAAGAAAAGCCGTTTGATTTCATGAATCTTATGGATTGGTGAGGTGATAGTATGCGAACAACAAGAAAAGAGGAGTTACTGCATGAGTTCCCATCACTGCCCTATGAAGTTTCAGAGCAGATGAAAGGCAGAGGAGCTGAAAATTTTGCTGTCATGCTTACATGGGGACGTGAATTATTTGTACGTTGCTATCACCGTTACAGCAATGGAAAGCTTGCTGAACGTCAGCGTTATGTTTTCGCTGATGACGGAGCTGTCCGTTATGGCAGTGACGACAGCAAGCATTGGTCAATAAGAAAAACTTTTCGTGAACCAGTGTTTTGCAAAAGCGGTTACGGTTACAGCTTTGACAACACATATACCATACTGAATAGAAAAGCTTTAGCTAGCTCCTGCATGAAGTACTCACAGCTTGAATATTATAGCGGTAATCTTGTCATGGAGTATCTACATTTGTATTGCAAGCATCGTAATCTTGAGTATCTTATGAAATGTGGTTATGGTGATAACTTGCTGGGCGAAGCATACAGCGGATTTTGGAACAACCAAAAACATCTATGCGTATATGGTGACATCAACTGGAAGTCGAACAACTTACTGAAGATGTTAGGTTTGAATCGCTTAGAGTTTAAAGTCTTGCAAGGCAATGAATACCACTATCTTACCTATCTTGGTTGGCGTGAATCACTCCCGAAGTGCAAGCCAGAAGAATTGCTACTTCTCTGCAAAGTGTTTGAAGATGCACATGGAACGGCGAAACATTTTTGCGAACTGACTGGTTTGAGACCGCAGAGAATTGCATCTTATCTGAGTAAATATGGAATCAAATGTTATGACTATCAGGACTATCTTGAACAATGCAGACAACTTCGTTATAACTTGCACGACACAGCAATCAGCCTACCACATCACTTTTTTGAAATGCACGAAAGGCTAACTAAAGCCATTAAATATAAAGCCAATGAGACACTTAGGCAACATTTCGCAGAGCGTATACAGGAACGCAGGAAACTGGAGTTTCAATCTGGTAGCCTGATTATCTGTCAACCGGACAGCATGGATAAGATTATCACAGAGGGAAAAAGTCTTTGTCATTGTGTCGCTGGATATGCGGAACGTCATGCAGAGGGTAAACTGCATATTCTGTTCATTAGACAGAAAGAAAGCATGGAAACGCCGTTCTATACGATGGAAGTCAGTAGAGAGGGAAAAATCATTCAGGTCAGAGGGTCACATAACTGTGAACCAACTCAAGAGGTTACACAACTTATTGAAGAATACAGAATATACATACAATCCATATTCAGAAAGAAAGAGAGGATAAATATATGAATACAAATGAAAATGTTGTTGTTTCTGTGCATCAGGGAATTGAAGTGATGTCTATTGAATATAGTCAGGCAGTTCAGGCTGATGACCTTGTCAACAACGGTTTGAAGCTTGCTCAAATTGGTATCGCACAAATGTGTACAGGTGTGAAAATGATGCATGATGGCAAACTTTATAAGCAGTTCGGATTCAAGAATTTTGAAGAATACTGTCAAAGCAAGGGATTCACTAAACAATATGGAAATCAACTTGTTAGGATTGCTAAAATGCTAGAACAAGAAAACGGAAACTCGAGTTTCCATTTTGAAAAGCTTGGGGTAAAAAAATTATATCAGCTTGCTATGCTTGAACCAGAACAGCGTGACGAGCTTGAACAAAATGTTGACATTGAAACAGCCAGCACCCGTGATATTGAAAAAGAAATTAAGGTCATCAAGGCACAGCACAAAGCCGACATTGAAGTAATCAAGAAACAACATCAAGAGGTGCTTGACCGTCAGAAGTCCAGATATGAAGCAAATATCAAAGAGCAACAGGAAATACTTGAACAGGCACAACGTACATGCGAAAACTATAAAGAACGAATGAAGAAAGCAAAAGAAAAGGCAGAGAACCTGACTGAACATATTGTAAACCTAGAACACCAGATACAGGAACTGGAATCCGTTCCGAAAGATGTTAGTGTTGCTGTTCCTGTTGAGATAACGGAAAAGCTTCAAGAACTTACCAGTACGAAAGAAGAGCTGGAACAAAAGAAAGCGTCCCTTGAAGCTGAATTGCAGGAAACACGAAAGAGGGAACAGGAAGCCAAAGCAGAACAAAATGTTAATGCCGAAATTATAGCAAAGTCAGCTAAACAAATTGAAGAACTGCAAGCAAAAATCACTGAACTTGAAGGTCAATCAAGTATTTCTGGAGCTGAACCAGATGCCAAAGAACTTTTCAAACCATACTTTCAGAGTTGCATGCAGAGCATAAACTTGATGTTGGATTTTATAGTGAAGCACAAGCAAGATTCTGATTTTTCGTTTCTAGTTTCTAAGGCAGAACAGACAGCAGAAGCAATTAAAAATCAGCTCCAATCATTAAAGAACCAATCAGAGTAAAAGCTGTTTTCAATCAAAAATAAAACGTTGGTGGAATGTTAATATTCCACCAACATTTGAAAAATAAAAAAATAGTAGGTGAAGTTCTATGATGACATTTGCACAGCTGGGACAGCTATCCTTACAAATGCAAATGATTTATGTTCAGGGCGTAAATGGTGGCATGAAGCCTAATGACTTGGTAGAGTTGCCAGATAATGATTTGCCATTTTCTGTTTCAGAATTTCCGGAAACACCCACAATAAAAATTTGCACCGAAGCATTTTTAAATTTAAAGAAGTACACAGTGAGGCAAAGCACCTATCATAGATATATACGTTGTTTTAGAAATGCTGTGTTGCCATTCTTCGGGGATATGCAATTAAATTCTATCAGTGGAAAAGTAGTGCAGGAGTTTGTCAATGCAATGCTTCGGCAAGGTATGAATCCAAAGTCAATTAAATATTGTGTCACTATGCTGAAGAGCGTTTTGCTTTGTGCTGAAGCTGATGGAATCATTACCATGCCTGTCATTCGTCCAAACTATCCGAAACAGTGCAAGACAGAACGTCCAATTTTATCAGATGAAGATTTTTACAGATTAAACAATTATCTTTTACAGGAAAACAATTCTGTTTCTACAGCATTGTTAGTTGTAATGCACACCGGAATCAGAATTGGTGAAGCTTGTGCTTTGCAGTGGTCTGACGTTGACTTTAAGAATAACAGCATCTATATTAGGCACAGCGTGAAACGCTACTATGTGCCAGACGAAAAACGAACCGTCTGTGAACTGGGAGAACCAAAGACACCCAAGAGTAAACGGCGGATATATATTTCAAAATGGCTTGTTAATATTTTGAAACAGCGTCAGGGCAAAGGCTTTATCTGCACTGGAACAGAAAATTTTTGCAATCCTGAAACAATGCGGAATGCATTTAACAGGTGGTTAAAAAAATTAAATATTCCGCACGTCAGATTTCATGACCTAAGACACGGCTTTGCAACAAGAGCCATCAACGGAGCAGATATTGACCCGAAAACGGTTGCGGAAATTCTGGGACATGAACACTGTGATATTACGCTTGACATTTACACTTCCTGCACAGCACAAATGCAGATTGAAGCTATGGAACAGATTCAAAAATTGAAAGGAGAATGACACAGCATGAAGAATATTCGAGTTGCTAGTAAAAAAGAAATTATTATTGATAAAGATTTATTTTCTATGCTAGCATATGATATGTATTTGTATGCGGAGCTGTCTATCATGAATGCAACAAGTAGAGAGAGGGCTTTAGCCACATTACAGAGATATACCAATGTAGAAAATTACATCAAGAGTGAATGTCAAAAAAACAGGTTAAGCTATAAACATTATGTTACAGAACAAGGACAAGCGTTTTGTGATTTAATTGATAAAAAATTTCCGAAGAAGTTCAATGATAATGAACAAGAAGATGATGAAATCATCACAGATGGACAAGTACCATTCTAAAAATTATTTTTCAAAGTTTCCATAGGTGTACCAATATATACCTTTGAAAATTTTTCAAAAAGTTGATACTAGTATCAACTTTTTTCACTAGTGACAATTTCTTGTGTTCATAATTTGGAAATAATTATTTTTTTAGTTTCTGGTTCTAAAATTACAATTTTTTTTAAATTCTTCCATCAAAAGAAGCTAAAAATTTTTTTTTCGTGCAAAACGGGTAGTGTTTACCCAATACCTGTTTTGCACAACCTAATCGGCAGTGCAAAATAGGGCATTCAGCTCCGCTGGAATTATTGGGCAAAGTCTGCGACCTTGACGGCATTGTGTTCATAATTTAGAAATAATTATTTTCAAAAAATTTTATTGGCTCTGCCAATTGGGGAATGCCCAAACCCTTTTACATGACACTGAAGAAGAAAAATTTTTTACTTTACTGAAAAGAAATATATTGATTTTGCAGTGGAAGAATGTTATAATTATAATTAAGAGAGAAAAGTGCTGTGCATCTAAAAAAACATGAGGTG
Organism: uncultured Ruminococcus sp.; assembly: GCA_947174085.1. Classification (GTDB taxonomy): domain Bacteria; phylum Bacillota; class Clostridia; order Oscillospirales; family Ruminococcaceae; genus UBA3855. The sequence continues at coordinate 23,925 of CAMWHN010000003.1, read as the reverse complement.
ATGTACATGCAAACAGAAAAAATTGGAGAACGAATTAAATACTTAAGAATGCGAAACGGCATGACACAAAAAATGCTTGCGAACAATTTATGTGTATCAGGCAAAACAGTTTCTAGTTGGGAGCTGAACAGAACAGAGCCAGACATTGCTTCCATTATAAAACTTTCTTTACTGTTCTGCATCTCTCTGGATTATCTTCTTATCGGAGAAAACAAGAATACTCTTTGACAATAGTCAGGGAGTATTTTTTATTCTATGTTTTGTAGAATTCTATTGACTGATTTTCAAAAATTATATATAATTAATACATGGAAAAAAGGTGGCTAACACAGTCTTTCTCTCTAAAAAATATATTAAAATAGTATGAGTATCTTTTTTTATTCAAGAGGATACTCTTTGCTATACATGGGGTGTTACTATGACGACTGAACAACTTAAAAAAATCAAATGGCTAAACCGTGCTTTTTATGCAGAAAACCAAGCAAAAGCATGGCTTGAAAAATTAGAACGTGACAGAAGTCATGCAGAACAAGTTTCAAAAATTAATTCTGGAATTGGTTCTGGTTCTGGAAGTTCAGGAAATTGCACAGAAGATGCTTTGATTCGTCTGGCTGAAACAGAAAGACGTACACAGGAAAAATTAGTAAAACTTGTGAAAATTCGTGATGAAATTGTACGGGCAATCGAGCAAGTAGAAGATTCTGACATGCAATCCATTTTAGTTTGGAAATATTTAAATTATTATACATTTGAACAAGTTGCTGAAAAAATGCATTATAGTTTAATTACAATTCGCAGAAAACATAAGCAAGCACTTGATGAAATTGAGCTTGTATGAGCGGTTAGAATGTGATATAATGATAGCATAGAGCATTGGAATTGATATGCATGAAAACTCTTTTTATACACAGGCATCAGATGAAAATCTGGTGCTTTTGTGTTATCTTTTTGTACTGGGGTGATGATATTTGAATGATGAGAATTTGAGAAAAGGAAAAGCAACACAATTCCGAAGCGGTGAGGAAGCAACAAGAATAAATGGAGCAAAGGGTGGCAAAGCCTCTGGTGTTTCAAGAGGTTTCCGAAGTGCAACTAAAAAGCGTTTAAGAGAACACCCTGAACTATTTGAAGAAATCATTACAATGCTGATAGATAGGTCACTGAATAGCGATTTAAAGGCATTAGAGTTACTGATTGAACTATCTGGAGAATCACCAAAGCAGATGGAGCTGGCTCTCAAAAAGCGTGAGCTGAAACTCAAAGAACAGGCAATGCAATCTGGTACATCTGGCGAACAAGAGTTACCAGCATTGCTAAAAGCACTAGATGAAAACAATTAATCATTTACTAAATATTATATATTTATAATTTTTTTAATTGAATAAAAAGAGGTTATAGATAGGATATGTTAAGAGGGTACACCCCATAAATTTTTTGATTAGTATTTCATATAACCTGAAATTTTCTATTGACATATATTTTGAAACACAATGGACTCAAAAAATAAAAACAAATGTTCCAATCTTTGTTTTAATACTAGATTATTCCAAGAGGTGAAATCATGATTTTTCAGAAATTATCTAAAAAACAAAAGCAAGTATTTAAATGGTGTTATCAGCCTGATAGCTATGCTTTAATCTGTGACGGTTCTGTGCGTTCTGGAAAAACTGCTGCTATGTCATGCAGTTTTGTTCACTGGGCTATGAAATGCTTCCATAAACAAAATTTCGCTTTTTGTGGAAATACTGTGCAGGCAACTGAGAGAAATATTTTAATGACCATTCAGCAAATGACAGATATCACGTATTATTACAAGTTAAAATATATCGGTAGTAAGCATATTTTAACGATTTCCGGTGGCGGTCATGAAAATTATTTCTATATTTTCGGTGGCAAGGACGAATCAAGTTATAAGCTTGTACAGGGCATTACGCTAGCTGGTGTGCTGTTCGATGAAGTCGCATTACAGCCAGAAAGCTTTGTGAATCAGGCGATTGCAAGAACTTTGTCAATTGGCAATGCGAAACTTTGGTTTAATTGTAATCCAGATTCGCCCGAACACTGGTTCTACAAGCAATGGATTCAAAAAGCAGATAATAATAAATCTAATATTTTGCATATTCATTTTGATATGCAGGATAACCCAATGATGACACCTGAAAAGATTGATAGAACAAAAATGCTATATTCAGGCGTGTTCTATGATAGATATATCAAAGGTTTATGGGTGCTGGCAGAGGGCATTGTTTATGCCGAATTTTCTAAAGAAAAGCATGTGATAGAAAATTACATCCCTGAAAACAGCGATGAATATTATATCTCCATTGACTACGGCACGAAAAATCCGACTTCTATGGGACTTTGGTGTTTGAAACAGAATGGACATGCTATCAGGATTCGTGAGAGTTATTATGATAGCAGAAAAAAAGGGCATTCCAGAACAGACGAGGAACATTATGCAGAATTAGAATGGCTTGCAGGTGATTTGGCTGATAAAATACGATATATTGTGGTTGACCCGTCTGCCGCAAGCTTTATTGAGTGTATTTACAGGCATAGAAAATTTCGTGTATATAAAGCAGATAATTCTGTTTTGGATGGTATTCGTGACACGGCAACATTGCTCCATTTGGGCTATTTACAGTTTGACAAATCTTGTAAAGATATTATTCGGGAGTTTGGCTTATATCGTTGGGATGATAAAACACAGGGTGATAAAGTTATTAAAGAAAATGACCATGCTATGGACGATATGCGATACTTTGTGCGTACTGTCATGTGGCGAACGCTGAAACAAATCAGGCGAGGTGAAAAAATATGATAGATGCCAATCTGATTGCAACGGCAATGCAAGTTCCTTGCATTGTCAGTGCAACTATGCAACAGGCTTTGGAACAGTGGGAAGATTTGTATTTAAATCAGGGTGAATGGCAAAAAAATAGAGTTAGAGCACTACGCATTCCCTCAATGATAGCGAAAGAATTAAAACGTCTGATTCTCACGGAATTTACAGCTACTGTAAATAATGCCCAGACAGATTTTGATTTTCAAGCTATGTTTCCCATGCTACGGCGTAAGCTAGATTTTGGTGTTGCTATTGGTGGATTATTATTCAAACCTTATTGGACGACTAGTGGTGTGCATGTGGATATTGTCACACAAAATCAGTATTTGCCAGTAAATTTCACCAATGATGCTTGTGATGCGGTTGCTTGCCCGCAAACCTTAATAATTGGAAAATATTGCTACACACGCATAGAACTTCACAAATACAATCATCAAACCATGACACATAGGATTACAAACTGCTGTTTTCGCTCTACAAATTCAGTTGATTTGGGAACAGAATGCAGTCTAGCAGAAGTGGAAGCATGGGCAGATATTCTACCAGAAAAGACTTTTGAACGAGTGCAAAAGCCCTTATTTGCCGTTTTTCAAATGCCTGATGCGAATAATATTGACATCACTTCACCTTTGGGAATTTCTGCTTATGCAGATGCCATTGATTTTATTCGTGACGCTGATGTTCATTGGGAGCGTATTCTTTGGGAGCTAGAAAGCTCTGAACGTGCCATTGACGCAAGCGAAGATTTATTCCGTTATCGTGATGGCAAACCTGTTCTACCAAAAGGGCGTGAGCGTATGTTCAGAAGTTATGAAAAAGCACCTGATGGTGGGTCTATTTTCAATACATTTTCGCCTGAAATTCGTGATGTTTCCTATTTTAATGCTTTTAATCAAATTCTAAGAAGAATTGAGAATGCAGTTGGTTTATCTTATGGCACGCTGTCTGAAGTTTCTGATGTAGAGAAAACCGCCGAAGAAATTAAAGCTAGTAAACAACGAAGTTTCGCAAGAATACAGGATATTCAAGCGAGTCTGCAAACAGCTTTAGAACAATTAGTTTATGGCATGCAATATTATTATAATTATTATGAAAATAGTAATCAGCAAGCAAAACTAACTTGTACATTTGGTGATGGGGTTCTGGAAGATACGGACAAAGAATTTAATCGCCGTTTACAGCTTGTGACTTCTGGGATTTTAAAGCCTGAAAAATTACTTGCATGGTATTTCGGCTGTTCAGAAGAAGAAGCAATCGCCTATCTTCCTGACTTGTCCAATGATGGCGGTCTGTTTGATGGTGATACTTAATGCGTGATTATGAACCTAATGTTAGTCAAATTCTAACGTTATATCAGCAATTGGAAGATGACATTATTTCTTCCATGACAAAGCGAATGCTGAAAATGGGCAAAGTTTCAGAATCTACGAAATATGAGGCTGAAATTTTACAGTTAGCTGGCTTGCTGTATGAAGATATTTTAAATTTGATTGCAGAACGGACAACCGCTACAAAACAGCATGTCAAAGCTTTATTTGAAGATGCAGGTGTGCAAACTGTTGAAATTGACAATCAAGTACATACCCAAGCAGGAGCTGTACCAATTGCTATTTTCCAAGATTTAGGTATGAGGCGAATTTTAGAAGCTGGCTACAAGAAAACATTGCAAATTATGCGAAATTTAGTGAATACAACTGCTAACATGACACAAACAGCATTTATTTCAGCTTGTGATAGGGCATATATGCAAGTTAGTTCTGGAGCGTTCAGCTATCAGCAAGCAATCAGGCAGGCTGTGAAATCCTTTGCTGATATTGGTGCTACAGTGAAATATCCGTCTGGACACACTGATAGATTTGACGTTGCTGTAAGGCGTGCTGTCTTAACTGGTGTTGGGCAGACTTCTGCAATGGTTGCTATGGAACGTGCAAAACAGGCTGATTGCTATCTGATGGAGTTGACTGCACATTCTGGTTCACGTCCAGAACATGCTGTATGGCAAGGGCAACTTGTTAGCTTAACTGGAAAAGATGTAGGAAAAACAATTGATGGCTTGCATGTATTTTCACTGGAACAAATTGGTTATCAGACTGGTGCAGGATTCAAAGGATGGAATTGTCGGCACAATTGGCATCCGTATTATGTGGGTTATTCTATTCCAAATTACACAAAAGAACAGCTTGCTGAACTGGATGCAAAGAATATCGAATATAATGGTAAGATGTATTCTGAATATGAAATTTCTCAAATGCAGAGGGCAAAAGAACGCAAAATCAGGGCTTTAAAACGTCAGGTTGTTGCATCACAGACGGCTTTGGAGAATGCTCCTGATGATGTTACTAAATCAGAAATGCAAGCAGATTATTCTAAAAACGCTGTAAAATTAAAATCAGCTGAAAAGCAATTGAGAGAATTTTGCAAGCAGATAGGACGGGGTAACGATACATTCCGTACGCAAGTTGACGGATTTGTTCGCAGTCAAGCACAGAAAGCAGTTTGGGCAAATAAAAAAGCAAATAAAGGCTGATAGCCTTATTTTTATAACTTGAAAGGAGTTTTAGAATGAATAAATTTGAAGAAACTTCCAAGCCAGAAATTATAATTACGTTCTTTGAATATAACAGAACGATTGTATTCAAAGCTACAGATTATGAAAAATTTGGAATTTCAGATAATTTTTTGCTGGTAGAAACTAAGAACAAAGTATATCTGTACAATTGTAGTGCAATCAAATCTATAGAAATCACATAAAAATAGCATTGTCAAGAACGACAGTGCTATTTTTATACCCAAAATAAAGAAAATGGAGGTAAATTTCAATGGCAGAAGAAATCAAAAGTCCAGAAAATCAGCAGGCTGAACCTAAGCCAGAAAAAACTTACAGCGAAGCAGAATATCTTGCTTTGCAGAATCAGCTGAATGATGCCAACAAGATAATTCAAAGCTTTGAAAGCATGGACATTGAGAGTATCAAGAAATCAGCGGAAGATTGGAAACAGAAAGCCGAGCAGGCGGAGAATGACCGCAAAGCATTTGAACACCGCACCAAGCTCCAGCAATACGTCAAAGGACTGCATTTAAAAGATGATATTTATGAGCAGTATGTTTTAAATTTGCTGATTGAAAAAAAGTTGCAGTTTGAAAATGATAAGCTGATTGGCGGTGATGATGTAGTGCAAGCATTCCGTGAAAGTCATGCAGATGCTTTTGCACCAAATCCATTAGAACGTGTCGCCGCATCTACTTCAGGCAATGCACCTGTTGCTATGAGTGGTGTAGAGAATGCATTTTATGAAATGAATCCAAATTTAAAGAAATAATGGAGGTAGATAATTATGCCACATATTGCACAAGAAAGATATTCTTCTTTGGTGGATGAAAAGCTTAGAGTGACACTTGTCACCAAAGATAATTTAATTTTTAATAATCGTTATGAGGGAGACCCAAAGGCAGGAAAAGTAAAAGTTCCAGTGCGTGATACAGAAGTAGAAGTCAAAACCTACAATAAGCAGACAGGTGCGTCAATTTCACAGGGGTCAACTTCTTATTTTAACCTGAATATTGACATTGACGAAGCAGTGAATGAATTAATTGACGGCTTTGATGCGGCAAGTGTTCCAGACGGAATCACGGCTGAACGTCTGGACAGTGCAGGCTATTCCCTTGCGTTGTCTATTGATACTAAGTCAATTCGAGCTTTAGAACAAACAGACGGAATCACAGTAGCAACAACAAAAACAGCTGTGACGGAAAATACTGCATACAAGGCAGTGCTTGCCGCAAAACGTACGCAGAGCCGTTTAGGTGTGCCGAATGACGGCAAACGTTGGTTAATTGCCTCTCCTGAATTTATGGAAGTTTTGCTGACAGATGACAGATTCATTAAGCAGGGCGATTTGTCACAAGAATTGGTTCAAAGTGGTGTTGTTGGCAGAATTGCAGGCTATAACGTATTTGAATCCAATAACACCATGTTTGAAGATACAACAGTTGTAACAGACAAGAAAACAACAACAGAATTTATTTGCGGTCATCCGAACTGGTGTCACAGAGTGCAGGAATGGTCTGTGCCTGTTGGCATTAAAAATTTGACAAATGACTATATTGGTGCTTCTGCTGTGCAAGGCAGAAAAATTTACGGCATTGGTATTTCTAAACCACAAACGGTTTACGTCAAAAGGATAGAAGCTTAATGGCATACGCAGATTTTCCCTATTATCAAGATTTTTTCATTGGCACAATGATTACAGATGCAGGCATGTTTCGACAGCTTTCGGAACGTGCTTCTGAATATCTGGACATGATAACATTTGGCAGACTGTGCTTGAAAATTCCTGATGAATATGAAACACTCGTGAAAAAATGTTGCTGTGCGATTGCTGAGGCAATTTATTTATTTTTTCGTGATAATTTAGATTCAGACAGTGCAGGAAAGCCAAAAACACAAGAAACAATTGGAGCTTACAGCGTTAGTTATGCAAGTATTTCTGATACGATTTCTGCGTTATTAAATGGCAATTCTGCTGGATTACAGGATTATTTGTATCGCATTGCAATGAAATATTTGGGCAGAACAGGCTTGCTTTACAGGGGAGTTGATTAAATGTTTACCAATCAAATCGGATGTACGGTTTATGAAAAAACGATTGGCGAAAATCGCATGGAACAATATGTAAAGCATTTTATTTCAAAAATTTACTGGGAAGATAAAAAAGGGCAATTTACAGCTGATAAAGCTATGAAACAAAGTGATTATGTGCTTTGTATCATTCCTGAAACTTCTTTGTCTGGATATATTCCAAAAGTAAATGATTTGCTAGTTTGTGGAATGTGCAACAGTGCAGAACCGCCGGAAACAGGTACACGAACAATTATGTATGTAGCAGATTTCCGTTATGGTTCGTCAGCTGTACAGCATTTAGAGGTGACGGCAGTATGATGACAATCAAAATCAATGCAAAATTGGATAAATTAAAAGCCAAATCCCCAGAACTAAAAGCCAAAGCTGTGACTTATATTTCAAATGAGTTGCTCAAAAAATGTGATGCCTATATTCCATTTGATACGGGTATGATGCGTGATTCTGGTATTTCACATTCTGTAACGGAACAGGGCAAGCTTGTCTGGAAAACGCCCTATGTCAAAAAGCAATGGCTTTACGGCAAATCAAATGGCTTGCGTGGCAAACAGTGGGCATTGCGTGCATGGAATGATTACAGAAAATTAATTTTGAAGAACGCACAGAAAATTGCAAATGGAGAGTAAATTATGACAATTATACAGGCAATTCGGGAATATATTTCAGCTTGTCCATTATTAAAAAACGGCATTATTCTGGGTATTGACAAACTAGAAGCTGATGTTAGCTATACAATTGACACAACACCCTGTCCGCCAATTGTGCAGAAATACACGGACGGCGGAAGCAAACGACAATTTCAATTTGTGTTTGCAAGTCGTGAAAAATATGGTGAAAAAGTATTGGAAAATTTGCAAAATTCAGGCTTTTATGAAGCATTTGCGGACTGGCTGGAAAAAAATAACTGGCGTGGGATATTCCCTGATTTAGGCGAATATCGTACGCCTTTTAAAATAGAAATTTTGTCAAATGGCTATGCTTATGATACTGGCGATAATACGGCTCGGTATCAGATACAGCTAAATTTATTATATTATCAAGACAGGAGATATTTTAATGGGTAAGAACTTAAATCATGCAAAATTAGTGGGACGTACTGGAAAAATGGCTTTTTATCTTGTCCCTGATAAAACAAAAGAAAATAGCATCTATACCAGAATGGAAGGGTTTACATCACTTTCCACGAGCAAAGGTGCAAAAGAATATAGTCGTCAATATGTGGATGAGGACTTTGAACGTACAGATGTGATTGGATATGCAACTTCTACATCTTACGCATTTGACAGATATGTTGGCAATCCAGTTTTAGATGATATTATTTTAATTCACGAAAATGAACTGATTGGACAAGATGCGGTGCGTTCTGTCATTCAGGTTGACATGACAACGGTTGAAAAAAATGGTTCTACTTGTACAGCAAAAGGAAAACTGCGAGATTACGCTGTGATTCCGGATTCAGACGGCGATTCCACCGACTGCATGACATATTCCGGCACATTCAAAACTCGTGGTGAAATGACAGATGTGGAAGTAACAACAACAGACGATTTCCAAACAGTTTCTATTTCGGAAACAGTTGCAAATCCTGTAGCATATACGAATGAGGAGGAATCATCATGGAATTAACAATCTGGGAAATTAATAACCTACAGTTAGAATTGGATATTACGGACGCTGACACAGCTGAACGCTATGAAAAAGCGTTAGACAAATTAAAAAAAGATATTCCCAAATCGGGAGCTGTTGGACTGAAAACTTCTGCATATATCCGTGCTTACTGCAAAGCACACAGAAATTTGTATAATACATTATTTGGTGATAATGCAGGGGATAAGATTTTTGCAAATATTTCAGATAGTATTATAAGATACAATGCGATTTATGGCAAATTTCTTGCATTTGTTGCAAAACAATCCAATTCTGCAAGTCATGAAATCGAAGAATTACACAAAAAATATTTGCCTAAAAAATAATGATGAATTTGCTTTACGAAGAATTGCCAGACAGCGTGATTGTTGCTGGCAGTTCTTATCCAATTTATACGGATTTTCGGGAATGGCTGAAATTCCATGATTTGCAGGAAGAATCTGCTTTATCACAGAACGAAAAAGCTTTTTTAATGCTGACAAGATACAAAAAAAGTCCACCAATTACGCACATACAAGAAGCTTTGGAGGCATTAGTAAAATTCGCTGTCAGAGATAAAGTTTCTAATCATTCACAAAATTCAAATGCAAAATCAACTGAAAAAATTTTGTCATGGAGCTACGATTCGCCGTATATTTATACAGCATTTTTATCAGTTTATGGCATAGATTTGTTGCAAATTGAATACATGCATTGGTATGTATTTTTAAGCCTGTTTGACGGCTTGCCAGAAGATACACCCATTAAGCAACGTATCATGTACCGGTCAATTAATTTGGCTTCTATCACAGATAAAAATGAACGTAAGAGAATTAGAAAAATCAAACAAGCAATTAAAATTCCAAACGAAAAGCTGACTGCCTATCAAACAGGCGATTTCTTCGGATAAAGGCAGGTGAATAAATGGCAGAAGACAGAATCGAAATTGATATTGCTGGTGATACTTCCGAATTTGACAGTGCAATTGAGGGTGTTACAAATAAAGTTTCTACTATGTCAGTTGCATTAGGCAATGTTTTAGCAGATTTAGGTAAGAAAGCAATTTCTTCTTTAGGCGGTATTGTCGATTCAGCAATGGAAACTGGCAAGGCGTTTGAAAACAGTATGAGTAATGTGACTGCCTTACAGCAAGCCGCCGGAGCAAGTGCAGAGGATATTGCAAGTCTGAAAAAAGTTGCTGAAGACTATGGTGCAAGTACACAATATACAATGGCTGAATGTGCCGATGCACTTGGTTACATGGCTCTTGCAGGTTGGGATGCAGAGCAATCAGCAAATGCATTGCCAGGCGTATTAAGTCTTTCAGCGGCATCTGGCATGGATTTGGCAAATGCGGCAGATATGGTTACAGACTACATGTCAGCATTTTCAAAATCTGTCAGCGATTACACTGGAGAGGCTTTGACTGCGGCTGAATTTAGCGACAAACTTGCCTATGCACAGGCAAATTCAAACACATCAGCGGCACAGCTTGGTGAAGCATATAAGAACTGTGCGGCGAATCTGAATGCCGCTGGGCAACAAATGGACACAGTAACGGCGATTTTAGGCACAATGGCGAATCAGGGCAAAAAAGGCTCTGAATCTGGTACAGCACTATCTGCTATGATGCGTGACATCACAAACAGTATGGAAGATGGTGCAATCTCCATTAATGGCACAACTGTTGCTGTTGCGGACGCAAGCGGAAATTATCGTGATTTAATTGCTATTTTGGCTGACGTAGAATCTGCAACAAACGGTATGGGCGAAACAGAACGCAATGCCGCACTTTCTTCTGTGTTTACTGCTGATTCACTTAGTGGTTTAAATTTAGTGCTGAATGCAGGTGTTGACAGTGTTTATGCTCTCGAAGCCGGACTTTCTGACTGTGCAGGGACAGCAGACAAAGCAGCGGCAACGCTAAATGACAATTTAGATGGCGACTTAAAATATATGGAATCAGCGTTTGATGCAGTTAAAAATAGTATTTATGAGGGCATTTGTCCTGCTTTAAGAACACTTGTGCAATCTGTGACAAGTGATGTTGCACCACAATTACAAGAACTTGTAACGGGACTTCTGGGCGTTGCTAGCGGCACAGAGGGAGCAGGAGAACAGATGCAGTTTGCTGTTTCAGCCTTAGCAGAATGGGCAATTCATCTTGTTTCTGATTGTTTGCCTAAGATTCTGACAGCACTCACAGATGTTCTGGGACAATTAGTCCTTGCGATTGTCAATAATGCGCCGGCTTTGTTCAACGCTTTGCTGGATTCTCTGTTTGGCATGGCAGATGCTTTGACAGTAATTACACCAAAATTGCTAACTGGAATTGCAGAACTGCTGCAACAAATGTTGTCAAAATTATTCGCATCCATTCCTAAGATGGTGCAAACAGCGACAGAATTTTTTGGCGGATTTTTGGACGCATTGCTGTCTTTGGATTTGGCAGGAGCTTTCACAGAATTGCTGGATTTGCTTGTTCGTAGATTGATTTATGCTGTTCCGAAACTAGCAGATACGGCAACAGAATTTTTTGGCAGTATCATGGATGCAGTGCCAGATATGTTAAGTGGCATGGAACAGATGGGAGATGTATTAGCAGATTCGCTAAAAAATCTGATTGTAAAAATTTTGCCGGTAGGCATGCAAATTATAAAAACGCTGATTAGTGGCATGGCGAAAGCACTTCCTCAACTTTGGGACAGTGAAATAACAATTATGGACACGCTTTGTCATGCGTTTCAATCTGTACTTCCAAAGCTGTATGTCGTGGCAAAACAGTTGTTAGAAGCTCTTGTAAATGGCTTGATGACAGCGTTACCAAAGTTTTTGAATGACGAACAGAAACTTATGACAATGTTGATAGAAACATTTACAGCAGCACTTCCATGGACTTTAAATTTAGGGATACAAATATTAGAAACTTTAATAACGGGCTTAATGAGTGCAGTTCCAGAACTCGTTACTTTTGTACAGAATTTTCTGAATACATTAGTTACATTCATACAAGAAAATCTTCCAGTACTGGTTACTGTGGCAGTTAATTTGTTACAGACATTAATCACATTGATTTTGGAAAATCTGCCAATGTTAGTAGAAGCGGCATTAAATATTATCACAGCTCTTGCAAATGCATTGCTTGACAGTGCCGATTTACTAGCAAATTCAGCAGTTAATCTAATCAATACACTTGTGCAAATGATGCTAGAAAATCTGGGTATGATTCTTGAAGTCGCATTAAAAATTATCATGGCAATTGTAAATGGTTTAACGGAAAATTTGCCTAATCTGATTATTTCAGCGATTGGAATTATTCTTGCTCTGGTGAATGGCATCATGCAAAACTTGCCAATGATAGCAAAAATGGCTGTAAATATTCTCATGGTACTTGCAACCGCATTGCTTGATAGCTTGGATTTATTAATCGAAGCGGCTCTAGGATTAATAGATTTTTTAATACAAACAATTTTAGAAAATCTTGATGTAATTCTCGATGTTGCGTTAGAAATTATTCTAGCAATTGCACAGGGCTTAATGGATAATTTACCTGATTTAATTACTTCTGCAATAAAAATTGTTATCGCATTAGCAAATGGAATTGTCGAGAATCTGCCTAAATTAATAGACGCTGTCATTCAAATTATTAATGCACTCGTTACATTCTTTGGCGAACACTATGGGGATTTTATACAAGCTAGCTATGGTATAATATTAGCTTTATGTGATGGCATTATTCTGAATTTGCCTGACTTGCTTGTAGCAATTGGCAAAGTTACGTGGGCGTTAATAACCGCTTTGCAAGATATTGATTGGTTACAGCTTGGTATGGATATTCTAGCAGGTCTTGCCAATGGTTTTTTAAATGGGCTTAGTGTTGTCATGGACACAATAGAAACTGTCAAAGATAATATTGTTGACGGTTTTAAAACATTTTTTGGCATTCATTCTCCGTCAAGAGTAATGCGTGATGAAATTGGTAAATTTTTGTCTCCGGGTGTTGCCGTTGGTGTAGAAGATTCTGTAGACAGTGCAAAAAAAGACATTAACAAATCTCTAAATGACATGCTGAATGGCATTGATATGGATTCTTTGCAGATGCAGTTAAATTCCGCTGTACAAATGCAAGGTTATGAATCTGTTATGCCGTCTGTTCTTGAAAGAAATTTCTATTGTTCTCAAGATACAACATCTGAAAGAAATGAAAGTAATAGCTTAGAATCACCTAGAAATATGCAAATGAATCCCAAATTTAGTATTTATATCGGTGATACGGAAATTAAAAATTTTGTCATTTCTGCAATTGATGAAGCAAATGTGATTTCAGGAGGTGTGTGCGTATAATGGCGTATCTAAAAATTGGAGTTTCAGAAGAAAATTTGCTTGCTGTTTCCAGAATTTCAAGCTATGATTTGTCTAGTTTTTCACTGAAAAATCAGTTTACTAGTGAATCAGGACACACAATCACTTATCCTGTCCGGATGCAGAAAAAACGGATTGCTGTGACCGCTGAAATTTATGGGAATGAATATGAAACATTCATGAGCATTCTTAAAAATCCTGAATTTTACTGTAATTTCAGGAATCCAGACGGCGAAAAATCAGGCTATTTTACACTCACTTCTGATATATCTGTTACAAAAATTATGCCTGCATTTTATGCAGTTTCGTTCACCATTGAAGAGGTTTAATATGGTTATTGAAGAACACGCAAAGATTGAAATAACGCTCCCTGATGGGCGTTTTTTTGAAATACCTGAATGTGATATTATCCAAAATTCGCTGTCCATGACTTCTCAATGTGTGAGCGGAAACGTATTTGCATTTGGTTGCGTATCACCTGCACAGTTATCTGTAAAAATTTGTATCAGAGGCTTGAATATTGGACGATATGACGTTTATGGGGCTGAAATTGTGCTTTATTCCTGGTTTGGCAGTATTGCACCTGAAGATGGCGGTAAAAGAGGCATTTTTACTGTCACATCTGTTACAAAAAACAACGATATATTTACAATTTCTGCTTCTGATAATATTTGTTGGCTGGACGGTTCTGCATTTGAAGATAATGGCAATGGTATGGGAAATTTGATTTATGAAAGATTGGGTGCAGGGGGGTCTTTATGGAATGCGATAGAAGCTCTTGGTGTAATAGTCGGAGAATTTTCAGAGGGTATCACGTTTCATATTGGAGATTTAAAACAAATCGAAATTCCAAATGCAATGGCAAATTTTAGTGGTTATGACAGCCCTGAACATGGCGAAGAATGCCACGAAATTCGGCTTATTTTATTGCAGTCAGATGAGCAGTCAGACAATATTCGGGACTATGTTTCATGGCTTACGGAGTACATGGGCGGTTTTGTTCATGCTGACAAAAACGGTGATATACAGTTCAGCTTGTTTGAAACATCAAAAAATGAACCAGAAATACTTGATTTTTCTGAATTTGAACAGAATACGCTTGAAATTGCAGGATTCAGAATTTATCTGCACTCTACAAAAGTAATCACCGAGGATAAAACCTGGCGGAATTGTGACAGTGGAAAAATCAATGAAAATGGTGTAATTAATATAGAAACAGTCATTCAGAATAATCCATTTATTGAATTTATTTATAGCTATCATTTGCCATTGAATGACTATGATTTGTATCCTATTGTTTCAGCTTTGCAATATTATCAGAAACAGATTCAAATACGCCCATTTTCTGGTACATATCACGGAAATCAGTATTTACATCTTGGGCAGTCTATCAAAATCAAAGATGCACAAGGAATAGCATATGAAACAATTATCACGAATATCACATGGAAATTTCGTGGCGGACAGCAAATTAAATGTATTGGCGAAGATTCCAGAACGCTCTCACAAGCACGAAAAAGAACACAGGCTGTCCGCATGGGCGAACGTATGAAAACACAAATAAACAGGCTTGAAAAGAAAATTCCTAAAATGACCCCTATGACACAAGAAGATTTTAACAATTTAGAAAATATATCAGAGGATACGCTTTATGTCATTACTTAAACGTGTTAGAATGACAGTGAGGTGATAAAAAATGGTATTAAATCAAGCAAGTAATATCATGTTAGGCAATCAGGAAGTGCAGAGAGTATATCTTGGGGAAACACTTGTTTGGGAACGAAAATCTAATAAACTATTTATTCCGAAATTTAATAATACACTTTGGGGGTATCAGGCGTTGGTTCTCACCCATAACATGTATCGAAAAGATATTTATGCTTTATTTGCATCAACAGACGTGACAGCATGGACATTTACTGCAACTGATGAAGCTGGAACTATGCATTTTAATTATGACCGAACAAAAAGTCCACAAGGTTTACCCTCTGGCGTATGGCAAAATCTTCTGAATTTAGAAACTGGTAAATTTGGAATTTATAACAGATACCCTATTAGTGCATTAGATTATACTAATCAAAAGTTAATTGCCTGTACACCAAATATGATTGAAACTTTTGGAAAAATACCTGATTATGTGTATTTAATAAAAACAATTGCGGAATTTGAAGAAGGCTTTTGGATAGAACACGAAAGTGATTAATATGCAAATAGTTACTAAACTAGATTGAGATGAAACAATAATGTGGAAATTTCTTGTAAAAAATCAGAAAACAGTATTTCCGATTCCCCATGAGGCGCACCAAGTGCAGAAATTATTTGAACAGAAGGAGGTGAAATGATGCAAAAATATTTAATTATGATTCTCATTGTTGTTGGTCTGGCAGTTTCAGACTGGCTGACTGGCAATATCAAAGCACATATCAAAAATGATTACAAATCTTCTGTTATGCGAGCAGGACTTCTGCATAAAGCAAGTGAACTATTAATCATGATAACTGCTTGTGGTTTCGAGTTGGGTATTGAAGAATTAAGCAAATATTATGAAAATTCAGAAATCGCTGAAATGACTGGATTCATTACAGCAGGTTTTATTTTTGTTTATATTGTTTTCATGGAAATTATCAGCATTTTTGAAAATTATGCGGAAATTAATCCGCAGGCAACATGGGCTAATAAAATTATTAGAAAATTAAGAAATTTTGAGAAAGAGAAGAAATGAAAATGTATACTGTAAAGCAAGAACAGCCAATGACAAGAACGATTGAAAATGGCAATATCATTACAAATTATTTAATGCATATCATAGTTGATACGGTTGCTGATATTCCAGTTGCGAAAGACAATTGGCTTGCCGGTTCACGCTGTGATGTGCTGGAAGATGGCGGTCATGTCTATGAATTATCTCATAGTCAGGAATGGTGTGAAGTAAATTTTTTTAATCGGGTTAGTGAAAGTGGCAAAGCTGACCTGAGCAATTATTACACAAAGCCACAAACTGACGAAAAAATTGCTGATTTGCAGGAACAAATAGAAAAATTTGTTCCTGTTGTGTTACTGACACAAGAAGAATATGACGCTTTGGAAGAACCAAGTGAAAATGCACTTTATGTCATTTCTTCAAATATGTCCGAATTATAGTGAGGTGATAAAAAATGCTGGTAAGTCAGGCAGATAATATTTTATTAGGCAATCAGGAAGTGCAGCGAGTATATCTTGGCAAAAAGCTGGTTTGGGAACGGACGGTTTACGGGCTTCCCCCATACGGTACAAGTTGGAATCTTTACGGTGTTCCGCCGTGTGAATATTATTATCTCAAACCGGGTATTCATCTGAAAGGCTTTTCTTCTACAGGAGAGTTTATGTTTACATGCGCAGAATCTCCAGAAAAAATGGATTTTACAAGGATAAAATCCATTCATGTAAAATATTCTGGAATTTATGGTAGGACTGGTGTAATCGGAGGAATCGGGACAATTCTTTCTACTCGTCAAAATCAACCGCAATCCATGATTTCGCTCGTTTTTTCAAAACGCTTGTTCCCTGAAAGTAATTCTGCTGTGATGGATTGCCGTCAAATTGGGGGTGAATTTTTTCTGCTGTTATACAGTGACTTGGATTATACGCTAGATATCACGGGGCTGGCTTTTGAATATTATCCCCCAAAAAATGTGTTTGATATTTCATCAGAAACATGGGAGCAACGAAATTTTCAATATCAAACTCAAACCGTTCTTACTTGCAATACAGAAATTAAAGTTCCAGCAAATGCTTTAGAAATCGCTGTACACCTTTCTGCAAACAATGGAAAAGCATTAAAAAACTGTGTTGCTTTCCTGAACGAAAATAAAGAACTGATTAGTTATGGTGAAGGCTGGCAGGGAACAGTACTAGATTCTGCTCCGGTTTCCACTCATGTTCAGGAAATCCCAGAAAATACGGCATATGTTCAGATTTCTGCCGGATATGCTCCCGATATGACTGAAATCATTCAGCCTTCTGAACTGAAAAGCTGTGTTTTATGTTTTTCGTAGCAAATAAATTTGTAAGCTCGGGGGTGCTGTCATGAAAGAACATCTTTGTATGATTACGGGTTTATTCGGCAGTTTGATTGCCGGATTATTCGGCGGATGGGATGCATCTATGGTATCTCTGATGATTTTCATGGGTGTGGACTATGCCACAGGTCTGATTGTTGCCGCCATCGGCAAATCTCCTAAAACGGAAAGTGGCTCTTTAAAATCAGAAGTTGGATGGAGAGGACTTGCTAAAAAGTGCGTTGTATTATTACTAATATTAGTAGCCGTAAGGCTAGATATTACGCTTCAAACAAATTATATTCGTGATGCGGTATGCATTGCATTTATGGCAAATGAATTAATTTCTATTATTGAAAATGCAGGCATTCTGGGTGTACCGATTCCGAACGCTGTGAAGAATGCAATCGAAATTCTAAAAAACAAAGGAGAGAATAAGAATGACTAATGCAAAAGAAATCTGGGACAAGCTGATTACTTCAGGCTTAACAAAAGCAGGAACAGCAGCATTAATAGGCAATCTTGAAGCAGAATCTGCTTTGAATCCGAAAAACTTGCAGAACAGTTACGAAAAAAGCTTAGGCTATACTGACGAAAGTTATACAAAAGCTGTTGATAACGGCACATATTCCAATTTTGTGAAAGATTGTGCCGGCTACGGCTTGGCGCAATGGACTTACTGGGCAAGAAAACAGGAGCTGTTGTCCTATGCAAAGGCTTGTAAAAAGTCTATCGGTGACTTGGATATGCAATTGGATTTCTTGTTGAAAGAGCTGTCCGAGAGCTATCCTGCTGTGCTGAAAATTCTGAAAACAACGGATGATGTTAAGACAGCTTCTGACTGCGTGATGTGTCAATACGAACGTCCTGCGGACACTTCTGCAAAAGCAAAAGCATATCGTGCATCACTTGCACAAAAATATTATGATATGTTTGCCATCAAAACAGTTACAGGAACATCAGGCAAAAGTATTTCTGAAATCGCACAGGAAGTTCTTGCTGGCAAATGGGGAAATGCGTCTGAACGCAAGGAAAAACTTATCTCCGCTGGCTATGACTACACTGTTGTGCAAGCAGAAGTCAATAAGATTCTAAATCATGAATCTGACTGCACAACAGAACAGGAGAAATATTTTTCTATTACCGTTGATGGCAAAATTTATTCTGGAATACTAAAAAAGGGATAAAAATATAACCTGCAAGATGACTAACAAAAACAGCAGTGCTAAGAAGTACTGCTGTTTGATGTATTACTTAAGAACACAATGTATTATATTACATATTACAAATTTATAAATACCTAAAGAAAATATTACTCGTGCCGGATATGATTACAATGCTGTACAAGCAGAAGTCAATAAGATTCTAAGTAAAAAATTTGACTGTACATCAACAGAACAACATTTTTTCAAAATGCTCCCAGAGCAATAAAATTCAGATTTGAACCTATTACATATTTCTATCAGTCAGTCTCTTTGAAGAATTCATCAATGGCTAAATCAGTAAATGTGTGTCTAATAATACTTTCATATCATATCACCACTACTTTCAAATACCACTTCAATTTTCTTATCTATTTCTTCTTTAGAGAAAAGACTTTTGAAAAGATTGGTAAAAACAAACAAATAATAGAAAAAATATATTAATTATTTACTGATTTATACAAAATTAGAAAGTATATGTAAAAAAATACTTAATTTTAGACGGTATATAGTAGAAGGGTAAATTTTTATGTGAAATTCATGGAATAAGTTTTTGTATAATATTACAATACAAATTATAATGTTTATTATTCCTATCAAAAAGGATAATATAAAAAAAAAGGATAATATAAAATACTTTATAAGAAAGGAGGTTATTACACATGAAGAAAAAGAAAAAACTAGTGGCTACTTTATCAGCTACAACAATGGCACTGGCATCTTTGACAGTAGCATCTTTTTCTGCTTCTGCCACTACAAATGCAGGTATCCGCTACATGCTGGGTGATGTGAACAATGACTATTATGTAAATGTAGTTGATGCATCAAACATAATGGTCGCATTAAAAAACCATGGCTTACAGAGAGGCATGGCGGTCAGTGTAAGTTATGTACAAGCTAATTTATTAGACTGGTTCCCAAATGCAGCTTGTGCTGTTGCTGCTGATGTAGATAAGGATGGCTATATTTCCTATGATGATGCCGATAAAATACTCGAATACGCTGTAAATGCAGGAGTTGGTGGTGGTGAGGAAACGGATATCGGTAAGATATTCCTGTACACTGGCTAATCAGATTTCCATTCAGATTTCCATAATGTAACCCTTTTATCATTTAAATTTATAATTTAGGAGAGAAATTCATGAAAAGAATAACAAAGAAAATAACAGCTTGTTTTGTATCAGCATTCATGTTATGCGCTGGTACGTGTGCCTCTTTCATTTCTGCAAGTGCTGCAAATGATGCTATACAGACAACAAAGGCATCTCATACATATGGTGATGTGAATGATGATGGCGCAATTACTATAGCAGATGTAGTTTGCGTTTTAAATGCTCTTAAAAATGGATATTTCGAATCAGGACAATGTCCACAGGCAGCAGATGTTAATGGTGATGGGTCTATTACCAATGAGGATGCAACGATGATTCAAAACTATGTCCTTTCAAAAGGTAACACTGGAAGATGTGGTCAAAAATTTTAACTTAACTAAAATAACAAAAAACTTCTGAATGTATATTCAGGAGTTTTTTGTTTGGCATCCTTCCACCCCTAAAGTGGTGTGAGTCTTCTTACTATAATTGATAAAATTCATCTCTCTTTCATCATGTAGTATACAAAAGGAAGTCAGAATCTTAATAGATTCTGACTTTTGCAGTATCACAAATAAAAACAATTTCAGATTGATATACAAATAGAGAGTTAATTAAAAAACAGCCTTTCAAATGTGAGAGGCTGTTTTTTTATTAGTTTTTTTCAAATTTTTGCATTCTTCACAGTAAAAAGCATCAGCTATATCTTCATAGACAATGGTTACAGAAATGGTTCTTGTTTCGTCTGAAACAACAATTGCATTTTTATCAACAAAACTATTGAAAATCCAATGATTTTCAAAATTTTCTTCCATTTCACGTTGCATTTCTCTAATGCCATGAAACGCTAGATGATATTCATTATTCTGCATCATTATAGAACGTTTGCAAAAATCACAATGTTCTTTCCAGTATAAATTAATTGCAATCGAATAATCGTTTTTGCTTTCTGGAAGATTAAATAAATATTGTTTTAATTTCATAAGTTCACCACTTTGTTATTACAAGCCATATTCTTTGACTTTTCTATGTGGTGTGGTTGTGTCAAGCTGTTCTATCAGGCTGATAATTTCAACGCCTTTTGCTTGAATCTCATCCACAAGCCGGAGAATGTCGGCACTACTTCTTGCTAGTCTGGCATAAAAGACCTTTTAAACAGCCCTTTCAGAGTTTTTTTACTTGGTTTCTTTTAATTCTTCCAATTCTTTCATCAATTCTCTTTTTTCTTTAAGCAGTAGTTTAAATTTTTCGCATATATCGTCTGCCATTTCTTCAAGTGAATATATATCATAGTTTACATCATTGTCAATTTTTTCAAGCTGTCTATATGCTTCCTCTTTCGTTACTAACATATTTTCACCTGCAAGTTACTTACAGGCATAGCAAGCTTTTATTTCACAGTAATAGCAAAAAGAAATGATATGTTCTTTGTTTTTATAAATCTCTTTTAGAATTTCAATAATATTTTCTCGTGTTTTTGATTTTAGCATATCAATCTTCGGATTTGATTGCCATAAGTCAAATGCATATTGCACATTTTCCTTTTCAAATTCCTTACATGCCATTACTACATAATTTCTTTCCATTAAAACTATTTCTCCTTAATCCAATTTGTAAACTTCACGAATTGCAATTCAACATTATTGTATGATTTTTATTATGGAATCAGGACTCAACATTGAAACTTGATGGTATCTCCGCAGAAATGATGAACGGCTGCACTTTCAGCACGGTCATCAACAACTACAATAACGACAACAGCCGGACAGTCAACCAGATGAATAACTCGTCGAAATCACTGTCACGGCTAAAGGTTTACAGGCAAACACAGAATGCGCTAAATGTTTAATTACAGCTCTTTTTGCTTAATCCTGTTTTCAAAATCAATCCAATCAAAATAATCATATTTTAAAGGTTGATTCAAATAATAAAAAAAGCAAGGCTTTGTTGTTAGAATTATGCTTTTTATATTAGAAACTTCAAGTGTACTATTGTAGACCCGAGAAATAAATTCATCTTTATTATCATCGATATATGTTTGTCGAGCAATAATCCTTTTATCAGTTTGGTCACGCTGTATTTTTGAGATCTCTGCTGAAACATCATTAATTCGACTAACCATCATTTGATAGTTTTTGAATTCAACAAGATATATTGTTTTTGTTATTTCAGAATAGAATGTCAAATCTATATCCCCTAATTCTTTACATCGGGGGGCATCAGTTGTATACTTTTCTATATCAATCATAGGGACTAGACTACCATTCTTTTTCTGTTGGGGTAAAATGTACTTATTGTTTAGTAATAAATCTGCAATTTTATAAGTTAATAAGCGATTGTAATTACGCTGAATACGCTTGCTTGTTTCATGACCGAAATAATACTGTACCAAATTTGGATATTGTCCCCATGCTATAAACTTTTCTAATTGTTCTTGGGATATGTACATTACTGATAAAGAAATATAATAATGACGATTATGCTTGTATACAAAAACAAATTCTGTTTCAGGATCTGTGGGGGATTTACATGTACTTGCTTCAAAATTCAGCAAAAAACGTTTTAATCTCATATCCATTGTTTGAAATTTAGATATCGGAATTCTTAAAATATCCTTAGGTTCTTTTAAAGCGTAATTGCAAGCGCAATACTTCCAATCAGTATACCTTGTTAATTCCTTAATGGTAATATAATCATTAGCATATTCATTCAGCGCTTTATTTTCAATTCTATCAAAACTAATATCTTCTAGTTCAAGACATTTTCTTGTTGACGTATTAGTTATTGCATACGAATGAAGATCATTATCCATATTTGATATTTTACACATTCTGGAAAAAAATGAATTAATAGCTTCATTGTCATAAAATGAATTATAAAATTCCCGTTCATTATTAATATAGTTTATAATACAAGAGATTATATATCTAATATCAAATAATTCATTTTTATTAATAATAATTATACTTCGATTGGTCGATTTAGCATATTTATACGCCTCAAAAAAGAAGATGTTAACTATCTTGTATTTAATAGACCATTCTCCAAGGTCTTTACTATAAATAAGCTTTTTACATTCGTTTCTGACTATGAATAAAGCTAGAACTAAGGCATCCATGGAAGATATTTTTGTAAATGTCTCATTTATTTGTCGTTCTATATGCTCCTGTTTTCTTATGAAAGCTTCTTTATCCTTTAAAATAGATAACTCTAAAGTTTCATCATGGAAAGGGTCGGTGCTGAGTGTAGAAGAAATGTCATCAATATATCTCTGAACCATATTGTTTTCATCTTGAATTATATCTATCATATTTTCACCTTCTAAAATACTATACTAAAACCCGTATACAAAGATTATACCATACCCAAACTGGAAAAGTAAAGGGGTGTAGCCATGTTTTTCAGCCTAATTCTTGAAAAACAAAACGGTGACAGTGTGGACATGACCAAGACCGCCAATCAGTATATGACCTCAAAGCTCCAGAGACTGAACCCTCCGCTCGGCATGATTAACACCTCTTTCTACGCAGACATGGACGGAAGCTATCTGAACAATGCCTTCGTTAAAAATGGAATGTAGTCATTCACTTTAAATTATTTCTGACGCTTTATGCTTCTAAAGTCTAAAGTGTTAGTTTTATTTTCCCAAGATTTTTCTCTAATTTAAGTTTATCATATTTCAAAATATATGTCAATAGAAAATTTCAGATTATATAAAATACTAATCAGAAAATTTGTGGGGGTCTACACAAATAGTACACCCCATGATGAAGCTACTGATGAAAAAAGTGGTACTAGTACCACCTCAATAGTAGGGGGATTGAAAAGTTGACATATGTGTCAACTTTTTCTGTTGTGAGTAAAGTAACAACAGGAAGAATTGCTTTTCAATTCGTTAATCTTAAAATATTTGTTTAAATATACAAACTGATATAAAAAAATTTTCAAAAATTGAAATTTCTCTGACAAACAACGTCAACAAGAAACGTCAACAAAGCGGTTACAGATAGATACAGATATATTTTTTAATCTGTAACCGCTTTAAATAACGTATCTAAGCCAAAAAAGTATAATTTGGTTACAGATAATTATAAATTTCCTATAGAGTAGTAAAATATAATAG
>CAMWHN010000002.1 GCA_947174085.1 uncultured Ruminococcus sp. | reverse complement strand
TTCATCTGCTGTGGAATCATTTGTAGATGTTGTTGTTTCATCTGCTGTGAAATCATCTGTAGATACTGTTGTTTCAGCATACTTGTAATCTTCTCCCAGAATGCCAATCACTACTGCTCCATTTTCATCAGCTCTACGGAAATCAACATTATCACCTGTTGGTGCTAAAACATCAAGCTCTGCAATAGAAACGTTTTTATTATTCTGATTGAGCAATACAACTTTTAATGCAGTTGCAGAATAAGTGCTGACATACTCTTTATCACCATTTGCAAAGTAAACAGTTTCACTTGCATTGCCTTTGAATGTTCCATTTGCTGTGAGAACCCATTCTCTTGTTTGTGCATCTTGTACGAAAATCTTATATCCTTTAATAGAACTTTCTGCATCGACTGGAGTATATTTGAACCCTGAAACTGTCAGTACTTGATTGAAATTAAGCACGATTTCAGCATTGTCATTTGTTACTTTCGGAGCATAGACTGTGTTTGTGTTACTGTCAATTGCCTGTTCTGCTGGATTATGTGTTGTCTTTTCACATGGCATTTCATCTGTAGCGTCATCAACAACAGCTTCTGCTTGGAGACCAGTGGTGCTGATGCTCCAGTTAGTTTTATCAATACTGCCATCATGTTCAATCTTAACCATGTCTGTTTCGAAAACTTCTGAACAGTTAAGATACTGGTCAACCATTCTGATTCTATAGAATACAGTACGGTTATTTATTGTAGAAACGGTATCTGTAAATTCAGCATCTTTTGTATATCCAACAGGAACTTCTTCTACTATTCCACCAGATGTTGTGCAACGAATTACTTCATAAAGCAGTACATCATTTTCTGGAACTGTATCATTAGCATTAATTTTAATATTTACTTTATTTGGCTGTGAACCAATCTTTACAGAAATGCTTTCAATTGCTTTCGTACTTCCATCGGCATTCAATTTACTGCCTTCGCCGTTCAATGCATATATACGAGAATCATCATTTGCATACATAATAGCACGGGTTTCTTTTTCAAACTGTGATGCATATTTAACAGTGTTAATATCAGGTTCTTTACCCCAGCGTCTGAAGAATTCCAGAACATCTTTTTCAGCTGCTGCACAAGCCAGACGCATCAGTTGCTGGTCAGTGCCTCCATTGAGTGTAAGTGCTACACCACCAGGAGCAGGAGCTTTACTTGTATTTCTTGAGTAAGTATCAACTCTTGCATAGAATAAGTTTGCTAACTGTTCTTTATAGTTGGAATATGTTTTGTAATTCAGACCCTTGTCATAAGCAAGATGCAACTGCCAGTACATACCAAGCTGTGTTGCGATATTAGAACAATCTCCCTTTGCGCCGGAAGTTACTTTGGTGTAAATGTTGTCGTAAGTGAATCTCATACCTTCATTTGTATCTTTTGCCTGTGCAAGCTGTGCAAAATAGTTATTTGTAATTTCTGCTACTGCATAAGAACCCTGATTAATATTGTGTCCGATTTCATGAGCAACACCCCAGCCGAAATAATGACCGCTTTCATATCTGCCGTCTGCATCAGCTACTACAGGAACTGCACTCACGATACCACCTACGGAACCCCATTCAATTCCGATGTGATTACCAGCAGCATACATAAATGCACCTGAGAACATACGCTGATAACGGATATTCAAATGTCCCTTTGGAATTTGGTCAACTGCATCTTTTGCAGAAGCATTCAGACCCTTGTGCTGATAGAACAGATACATCATATCTTCCATTGCTTTCATGGAGTCAAGCACTTTTTTAGCACGTTGTTCCACAGTACCATTTCCTGCACCTGCACGTATCTGCTGAGCTGGCAGGGAAATCATCATGGTATCAAGCAGAATATCAGAAGCTCCTAAAATACAGTTTTGATTGTCAAATTTGTGATTTAAATTTTTATTTTCTGAACCTAGGTGAATCTCATTATGAAGCGCTTCTATGTTTGGAACATATTCGTCTAATTTCTCGATAAAGGCAACTGTTCTTGCCAGACGTTCATTTTCATCAGTTACTTGATACAGGTCAAGTATCGGAATTTCTGAACCGCCAGTTACACGTACAGAGTATCTTTCATTTGCATTACTTGCTCCTTGATACTGAATATACATAGCACCGCCATTTTCAAGTCCAGCCAATGAACCATTGGACAATTTAAATGTATTTGCTCCGACTTTCAGATTTGCTCCATCTAAAGTAACACCGCCGGATTCGGAATGATACTGCGTCGTAATAAGACGTAAATTTGTGCTGTCACCAGTTTTCTTTTTGTCGCATCCGACATAAATTGTTACTTCCTCTCCTTTACCAATAGTAACACCAAGAGGTTGCCAAGCATTGATTCCAGAGAATCCACGTCCTACATCATTGGTAGTGATACCATTATGTATTTCTATCGCACTGCTGAGTGATTTCGCATTCAGAATTTTTTCTGCTGTGTCAAGTTCACGAATGATAGCATCTTTATTAGGATTGATTTCGCCAAATTCATCAGGAGTGTTTATTTTCTTACGCAGGTCATCAACGACTGCCTGAGTAACTGTATCTTTCAAAACTGTATGCAAATCGTCTACATATAAATCCATAACTTCGTCCATAAGGTAATCATACTGATAGAAATATGTTTCTGCAACAGTAATAGGAGATGCCAGATAACGTGCAAGAGAAATCTGGATTTTACTTGCTGTTATTGCTTTCGGGAACTTGAGAAGGTAATAAGCTCTGCCTTTTGAATCAGTTTTTCTTGAAGCGAGATTAGCATAAGCGTCATTAAGTTGATATACTAAATTGCCTGCTGAATCCCAACATCTTACGTTTGTATAGTCAATATTTTTTGTTGTAAGTATACCAATGGTATCCAGTGTGTAGTCCTTATCTAAAGTGTATGTCAGACCATTGTTGCCAATACCGTTGAATCCGCCGTCGTCCCATGTATTCTTTGAATAATAGGAATCCTTATCGCCGTCCACAGCACCCCATGCAGTATTTCCGCCTTCATCAAGTTTGCTGTCTATCATTTCACCGCCGTATCTTGTAACGGAAACAACATGTGATTTCCCAGGAACACCTTTTTTATCACGGTTAATCAGATTGTATTTCGGCATGTCAGCAAGATTCAAATCAGTTGTTGTTGCTGAGGCGTGAATTGACTCAGGGCTTAAACCAAGTTCATTCTTACCTTTTACATAAACTTCGTATTCTTTGAGATCTTCTAATCCCTCAATAGTATAGCCGTTGGTTGTAATATCGGGAATTTCAGTATATGCTTCATCTCCTGCTTTTTTATAGAAAACAATATAGGACTGTGTGTCATCCATGTTGCTCCAGCTAACCTTAATTCCTCTATAAATTCCTGAAGCTTTTACATTATCAGGCTTGTCGGGACGTTTGGTTGGTATTGGCATAGCCTCCTTAGTTTCACTATAATCGCTCTTCCATGTACCGTTGACTGACCTTACATTTACTGTATAAGTTACATAATTCTTAATTACTTTGTCTTCTTTCACCTTAACAGTAGTTGAAGTTGTTGAGATTGTTTTAACTACTTTGCCATTCTGTTTTACCTGTACTTCATAACCCGTTATGTTAGTTTCTGGATTCCAGCTCAAAGTAAATTCTTCACTGCCAATGGTTACATTATTGATTACTGGGATATTCAGTTCAGGCTCTGGAATACGGCTCGCCATATCATTTACAAATTCTGTTTTAGCAATGGTCACGAGATTATTAGATTGACCTTCTGCTATTGCCAGTGCCGTAACTTTCAGAGAAACTTTCTTAACTGCTACTTGTTGACCCAAATTAACCTGAATATTACCATTTTTATCAAGTGTAGCACGTACGCCGGATTCATTAAGCAAGAACTCTACAGAACGTCTTGAAACTTCACCTTCATCTTGTTCATCATCTGAACTTGGAGCATTAGCCGGATATTGTTCTTCGTGTGAACTTGAAGCATCATTCGAATATTGTTCCTCAGCTTGATTATTTTCAGCTCCAGTATTTTCATTGTACTCATAAGTAACAAACGGAACAGTAATGGTTCTTTCTATTCCATCATCATCAACATAGGCAACATCAATATATGCTTTCTCAATAGGAGTTTCCTGTGATACACCAAAAACGACAGCCTCAACAGGTTCTTCACTAGTTACATCAAACGAAACCTCAATAGGATTGTCTTCTGAAAGCTCTTCACCCTCTTTTAGTCCAAAAGACACTTCCCCTTCGCCATTCAGCATATCTTCAACACTACCGCCTACTAACTCTACATTCTCAGGTGTATCAACTATTACAAGGTCTGGTGAAACGTATTCTTCTACATGAGCATCAGTATGCTTTCCAACTTCTTCCAGATAACCCTTTGAGAAGAACATCAAATCTTCTATATTTACCTCACCATCTCCGTCCAAGTCATATCCCAGATAATTTTCCAGTTGTTCAGGAGACTGTCTAACGGTATGAATCGCATTTACAAGTGCTTTTCTATCAGTATCATCTACCTTGCCATCTCCGTTCACGTCACCAATCAAAAGAACGCCAGGGTGGATTAAACCTTTCCCATAGTCAAAATTTGCAAAACCAGCAGTCAGTTTTACAACATGCTTCATCTGTTTTACATCTATGAGCTGTGTATAAGTTTTGAAACCTTTTGCAGTAATTCTAAGCATGTACTTACCACTTTCAAGACCTTTGAAAATAACTGTTTTGTCAGCACTTTTTTCACTGGAAATTTCGCTTGTAGTTTTTTCATTTTCAGTCTCAGCAGCCTCTTCAGTCTCGGTTTCTTCATCGCTAACACTTGGTTTTTCAGTTTCAAACTTAACAGAACCTGTATCATGATATTTGTTACCACTAGTACCAGTTAATTCTACTGTAAAATCAGCACTATCAAGGAACAATGCCAGCCCAAGTGAAACTTCAACTCTGCCTGCATTACCCACTGCAACTGGCTCTGTGGTTGGCTCTGTGGTTGGCTCTGTGCTTGGCTCTGTACTTGGCTCTGTGCTTGAATCTGTGTTCGAATCTGTATTTGAATCTGTATTTGAATCTGTATTTTGGTCTGAGGTTGTATTGGAATCTACATCATTTTCAAGTAGAATTTTTCCAGTTACAACTTTAGACTCACCAAAACCAGAAACGATATCTTCAGCACCAACTGCCATTGAGAAGTTAGATACCATACATAAAGCTAACAAAAAAGCAACTTTCTTCTTGATTATTTGTTTTTTCATTATGACCCATCCTTTCTGAATTTCGGCAACTCTTTAAAAAATCCTGATGCAACTAAAAAACAACTGTCATCTTCCATAAAGAAAGACACAGTTGCATTGCTTCTGAGTAAATAATCGTTCAAAAAGACCTGTACTAATATCTACATTTAATAATCACTTTGAAAGTAATTATACAAACGATTACTTGCAGCTGACAATCATGCCACTTCTGGTTTAGACTCTAAAGCTTTGCGTCCTTATCTTTCAATAAGTTTGCCAAATATTAATTTAATTTACAACATACTCAATACATATTAATAACCTTTCTATATGTCGTTATATGTCGTTCTTAATGTATCCAATTATACCATATGCATTGAAATATGTCAAGACCTTTTAGAAAATTTCAACTATTTAAACATATTTTTCTAAAAAAATAGTATTATTTTATTTATAATCAACAAATTTCAGTATACTAATAGTTATATTTAAATTATAGTTGACTCTTTCCTAAATTTATCTATTATAATAGTATTAAACTTAAGTTTAATAAAAAACAGAAAAAACCGTCAGAATTTGTTATAATTTGAATAACTACAAACGCAAAACAAAATAAATAAAAACAGACGGTTTTTTCTATGAAACAAATAGCAATTTTTGATTTAATTTTTAGGTTTTACTGTAAAAATAGAACTCATGACAGGAACAGCAAACGAAAATGCAACAGCTTGCCAAAGTAAATTACCAGCTAATGCCGTAGTAGAAAAAATAACTTGTGCCTGTGGCAACCAGATTGTCACAGCAAGCATAGACGCTGAAAATAATACCGCAAAAATTAATTTCCAGTTAGAAAAATAGCGCACACTAAAAATCGTTCCATGTTCAGATTTACATTCAAACACATGAATTAACTGTGACACAACAAGCGTAAATAATGCACAAGTTCTGGCTTCTGTGAGTGTTCCGCCAAGTCTTAATGCCGTACTAAATGACCCTAATGTACAAAGTCCAATCATCACGCCACGCCAAACAATTTTGCCTAATAAACCGTCAGCAAAAAAACTTTCATCAGGTTTTCTTGGGGGACGTTTCATAATATTTTTTTCTGGTGGCTCTAAACCTAAGGCAATTGCTGGCAAGCCGTCCGTTGCTAAATTCACAAGCAATAACTGCACAGGCAATAACACAACAGGCATACCCATTAAAATTCCTAAAAACATTGTGATAACTTCGCCAATATTACAAGATAATAAATATCTGACAAATTTTCTGATATTAGAATAAATAGCTCTGCCCTGTTCGACAGCACTCACAAGCGTAGCTAAATTATCGTCCATAAGAATTACATCAGCGGCTTGTTTCGCAACGTCAGTACCAGTCATACCCATAGCAACACCAACATCAGCTTCTTTAATAGCAGGCGCATCATTTACGCCGTCACCAGTCATTGTGACAATATTTCCAGCACGTTGAAATGCTTTGACAAGTCGTAATTTATGTGAGGGATTCACTCTGGCAAATACAGAAATTTTTGATAATCTTCTATCAAGCTGTGTATCTGTCATTAAGTCTAATTCATCACCCGTAACCACTTCACCGCCACGAAGTAAACCAGCTTTTTTTGCAATTGCCGCCGCAGTTTTTTTATGGTCACCTGTAATCATAACAGTTTTTACAGAAGCATTAGCACAAGTTCTAATTGCCTGTTTTGCCTCTGGTCTTGGCGGGTCTAACATGCCAGTTAAACCTAGAAATACCATGCCATTTACAGCTTGATTGAAATTTTCACAGGGTTTTTCGGCAAAAGCCAATACACGCAACGCTTGTTCTGATAATAATTCTGCTTTTTCCAAAATTTTCTTGCTAATTACAGGTGTTAAAGCAATATCACCTGTTTTCGTTCTAATAAAATCACAATGTTTTAAAATCACATCAATTGCGCCTTTGGTATACACAATACTTTGACCGCCTTTTTTTACTAAAACGCTCATAGAACGAGTATCACTATCAAAAGGTTCTTCAGAAATTCTAGCATAATCAGATAGCATTTTAGCAGAAATTCCGCCTTTTGCTGCCATCGCAAGCAAGGCAATTTCCGTTGGGTCACCGACTGCTGTCCAACTGGAATTATTAGACAATTCTCCTCTGTTGCGAGTAGAAACATCACCAGATAATTCTGCATTATTACACAAGACAGCGCATTTTAATAAACTTTCCAAAGCCGGAATGCTTTTCGGATTCACATGCATATTATTTTCTAAAATTGCACCGTCCATTTTTAGCGCATTGCCAGTAATATCAAATTCTTGGTCTAAAATATTAATTTTCGTCACTGTCATGCGATTTTCTGTAATTGTTCCAGTCTTATCAGAACAAATAACAGAAGTACAGCCCAAAGTCTCTACACTGTGCAAACGATTCACAAGAGCTTTTTGTTTCATCATGCGATTGACAGCAAGAGCTAACGCAATTGTCACAGTTGCGGGTAATCCCTCAGGAATTGCCGCAATCGCAATAGAAATGCCCGTCATAAGCATATCAAAAATCGGCTCACCTCTGAGAACACCTGCGCCAAAAACTGCCATACAAACGCCAATGCAAATAAATGCAAGGGTTTTGCCCAATTCTCCCAAACGCTTTTGCAAAGGCGTTTCCGTGCGTGTAATTGATGACAACATACCGGAAATCTGTCCCATTTGGGTATTTTTACCAGTAGAAATTACTTGTGCAGTGCCACTACCTCTGGTAATAGCTGTGCCACTGTAAATCATATAAGGCTTATGCAAACCAGTTAAATCATCTTTGCGAGTACCTGCGCATTTAGAAATAGGCTCTGCCTCACCTGTCAGAACAGATTCATTTGCATAAAGCCGATTGGCTTTTAATAATAAACAATCTGCCGGAATACAATCTCCTGCTTCTATGGAAATAATATCTTCTGGCACAAGATTTTCAGCCGGAATTTCCTGCAATTTATCATCACGCCAAACTTTCGCCGTTGGAGCTGTCATATTCCGTAAGGCTTCCAACGTTTTTTCTGTTCGATACTCCTGAATAAAGCCTAAAATCGCATTTAATAATACAATTACAACAATTGTAATTGCATCTGTCCATTCGCCTAACAAAGCAGAAATTCCGGTTGCGACTAGTAATATTAACACCATAGCATCTTTAAACTGACTGAAAAAAATTTTAATTGCACTTGTTTTTTTCACTTGTACCAATGTATTAGAACCATGTTTTTTTTGGAGTTCATTCGCCTGTGCGGAAGTAAGACCTTTCATGATTACACCTCTCCCAAATAATTTGACTATTTCATACTATGTACAAGTCCAGAAGAATATGAATGATAAAAAACAAAAAAGCCATTCCGGAAACTATCCGAAACGGCTTATTATTTTATTTAATTGCTTATTAATCGCTTACATAAGGCAGTAAAGCAATATGTCTAGCTCTTTTGATAGCAACTGTCAATTCACGCTGATGATATGCGCATGTACCTGTTACACGGCGAGGCAGAATTTTAGAGCGTTCTGTCATGCATTTTTTCAGCTTATTGATATCTTTGTAGTCAATTTTTTCTACACGGTCTACGCAGAACATACAAACTTTTTTGCGAGGACGCTTAGACGGTCTTGAACTTCTCTCACGTTCCATTGTTCACAACTCCTTTACAAAAAATTTAAGGATTAAAACGGTACTTGTCCGTCACTGATAATTTCTTCAAAATCGCTGATATCACTGTCACCTAACTGGATATCTTTCGGCGCATTATCAGGCTGTTGTGGCACAGGGTTCTGTGGTGCAGGCTGATAATAATTGCCGTTGTTCTGGTTTTGAAAATCGTAATTGCTATTATTATAGCCATTACTATTATTATTGTTATAGCCATTTCCGTTATTATAGCTATTATTATTGTTTTGATAACCATTATGATAGCCATAATTATTATTCTGATAACCGTTATTGTTTTGATAACCGTTATTATAGCCATAGTTATTATTATTATAACCATTGCCATTATTATTTCTGGTTGGGTCTGAAAGCAAGAAATTCACTTTATCAGCAATAATAGTATCCTGATAATGCTGCACACCATTTTGGTCTGTGTAATTATTATTCTGAATTTTTGCTTCAATCAGAGCAGGCTTTCCCTTTACAAAATACTGATTTACAAATTCAGCAAGCTTACCAAAGCAAGTAATTCTGAAAAAATCAGATTGTCTCTGCTCGCCCTGCTTCACAAAATCACGGTCTACCGCAATACGAAAACGACAAACTGGCATACCTGTCTGTCCCATGCTGAACTCTGGGTCAGCAACCAATCTCCCCATAAAAATAACTTTATTCATAAAAATACCTCCCCAAACAAATCCGCATTTTTACTTTGTAGTCACGAGCGCACGAAGAACATTATCATTGATATTCAATCTACGATTCAGCTCTGCTGGGAACTCTGGCGCAGATGTGAATGAATAAATCACATAATAACCCTCTGTGCTAACGTCAGTACCTTTTTTAATTGGATAAGCTAATTTACGCTTGCCCCATTCGTTGACATCTTCTGTCAAAGTGCCGTGACGTTCAATTAAAGCCTTTACTTTTTCAACAGCAGTTTTCATTGTTTCTTCATCTTTTTTGAGACTAAAAACAACCATTGCTTCATAATTTTCGTTCAATTTTGCCATTTTATCGCACCTCCTTCTGGATTTCGCCTGAAAACAGGCAAGGATTGGACTGACTATTTCTCAAGCAGTCCAGTATATTATAACATAAAATCCAAAGCTTGTCAAGCATTTTTTTTAATTTTTTCTAAATTATCACTGACACATAGCAAGTAATCTGGTTGCATTTTCTTCATCACCATGCCGGAATAAAAACTGTGCGACTTGTTTGAAATTCGCCTGAATATAATTTTTAAAAACAGATTCTTCTTGTTCTGCCATCAGGACAGCAAGAGGAATTTTATATTCTGGGTTCTGCATTTGATTAAAAAATATAGCTCTGGTAAAATCATTTTTTTCGTTCCAGAATCGAAATAATAATTTTTCTTCTTGCGTTATGCCATGCTGACGGCAAATTTCAATATTCACATGCTTATGATTTTTCACAAGATGTAGTCTGTTTGCATATTCTAACAGCCCTGTATTTGCACATTGTGTATTATCATGTATTTTAACTTCATGTAAATTCTTACAGCAGGAAAATGCATCTTCGCCGATTTTGCGAACACTTGCCGGAATGATAATTTTTTCTAAACTACTACAGCCCATGAAAGCACGTTTGCGGATTTTTTTTAAACTCTTAGGAAAGACTATTTTTTTCAGCGCAACACAATTACAAAATGCTTCTTCGCCGATTTCTATTAATTCTTTGGGCAATTTCACAACCCGTAAACTCCAACAGCCATAAAATGCCCATTTTTTAATGACTTTAATATTACTGGATAATCTTGCTGTGCCTAAATTCCAACAATCAGAAAAAGCTCTGCTTCCGATATTAGTTACAGTTTCGGGTAATTTAACAGATTTTAATCTATTGCAATGCTCAAAAGCACTATTTCCAATTTTTTCTAATTCTGGAGGAAATACCACATGTGCCAAATTCGCACAACGATAAAATCCTCTGTCAGAAATAGATTTTATATTTTCTGAAAATTCTACTAAAGCAAGACTAAAACAGCCTGAAAATGCATCTGTTTTAATTTCAGTAATCTGTTCTGGCAAAGTAATTTCTTGTAATCTAGTACAATTCATAAATACACCGTTTCCCAAATCTTCTACAAACGCAGGCAAGAAAATATTTTCCATTTCTCTGCAACCATAAAATGCATGATTTTCAATATGTTGTACAGTTTCCGGCAAGCTAAAAGAAATAATTTCACGATTCTGATAAAATTCCCATGCGGAAACTTTATCAATTTGTTTCAAATATATCACAAATTTCTACTCCCTTTATTATACAAATAACAGTAATAAAACACAATACGATAAAAATACAGCTCCGAAATACAAACCGCAACAGCCTAACACATTCCAGATATTTGTACCGCCCTCTGTTTTGAGAAGCATTTTTTTAATTTTGGGTGTAGGCGCATTTTGCCGGATACGTTTTACAGAACGAATCACAAACCTGAAATATAAATAATTTCCAAATAAACACAGAGCAACTCTCAAAGCCATACCCAAGAAAAAACAAGGTGTTTGCAACTGTTCTAATAAACTTTTATTAGAAGTCAAAAATGCTGTTAAATTACTAAATATTCTTGCATCTACACCATAATCTTGAAACATAGCAATATAAGCTTTATCTTTCAGCATTTCTAACATAGATAATAACAAATTCGGAATACTACTAATTATCCAGAGTAAACTGCTTAGAATCGTCATAAACCACATTTTACGATTCGCAAAATAAAAATATGGGAATAAAATACATGGCAAATTAAAAGACAATTTCCGATTAGTTTCTTTGAACCGCTTAAACAATGGGATATAATATAACGTATTTGTTTTCACAAAACTAGCAACATCACCTAAACGCTCGCCGTCCATATCATCATCTGGTGACATACCGCAACAAGGGTCAGCGGCATTAAAAAAATGCTGTTTTCCATCTGGTGTTGTAACTGTAATGCCATTATAATTATTATTAAAATTTTGTTCCTGTGAAACATTATTTTCTTGTATATCTAGCTGTGTTCCGCAAGAATTACAAACTTTTGTATCTGGTAAATTTACAAAACCACAATTTGGGCATTCTTTACCGCCTTGTTTTTTTCTATTTTCATTCTGAATAGATTGCCAGCTTCCGCCGATAGCATGTAAATTCTGATTCACACAAGCATTATGTTTCTGCCAGCAATTTCTATGATACGGTGTACCACAGTCAGGGCATACAACAATGTCATCGCCCTCTTTAAATTTTTCTTCGCAAACAAGGCATTGAAATCCTGAATATTTTCCCATGAAAATCGCTCCTTTCCAGTTACTGTTCTATTATCTTATTGTAACACAAAATCTTGCATATAGCAAGTATTTTTTTAAGCAAGTGCTAAATCAATATGCCCTGCACTAACATCTGTTCTTGTGCAAATTACTTCTATTACATCACCTAATTTATAAATTTTATTTGTCAGAATATTTTTAATATACCAACCCTCTGCTACTTCACATTCTCCAAAAGGCATATCACGCACATGCAACAGCCCTTCTGCCATATTCTCCAGTTGTACATACAAGCCAAATTCTGTTACACTAGTAATCACACCTTTGAAAACTTCACCAATATGCGCTTGCATATACTCTGCTGCATAACAGGCATCAGCATCACGTTCTAACTGTACGGCACGCACTTCCGTATTAGAAGACCGCTCTGACGCATTTTCTGTAAATTTAGCATAACGTTTCTGTAACCAATCAATTTCCGCACCGGCTAAATAATCGCTTAAAATTCTATGCACAACTAAATCCGGATAACGTCTGATTGGTGAAGTAAAATGCGCATAATCTTTTAAAGCAAGCCCGAAATGTCCTAATGCTTTGTTACTATAACGAGCCTTTGCCATAGAGCGCAATGTTAAATTATTTATCACAGGAAAACAAGGCTGTTCTCTTGTATTATCCAGAATTTTCTGAATATCTACAGGTTTTATTTCATCTATATCAAAATTAGGCACAGGCTGATTTAATTTTAAAAGCATTTCTTTTAGAATTGCAATGCGTTCCGGAGACGGATTCTCATGCACACGATAGACTAACGGGAAATTTTTTTCTCTTGCTGTTTTAGCAACCGCTTCATTTGCACAAAGCATACAAGCTTCTATGATTCTCTCTGTCTTTCCTCTCTGCACAGGTGCAAGCCCAATACAACAGCCGTTTTCGTCTAATAATAATTCTGATTCTGTACTTTCCAATTCCGGCGCACCACGCAATTTTCTTAAATGCTCTAATTTATCAGCCAATTCTGCTAATAATACTAAACTTTCTGTAACAGGCGCATATTTTTCTAATAATTCTTGACTTGCTGTCTGGTCTAAAATCTGATTACATTCATGATATACGCCACGAACTTTAGAACAAATCACAGATTTATAAAATTTCTGACTGATTAAATCACCTTCAGGAGACAGCTCCATAATTGCAGAAATAGTTAATCTGTCATGCCCTGCATTTAACGAGCAAATGCCATTGGATAACGCCTTTGGCAACATGGGTATGACTTGATTTGCATAATAAATGCTTGTACCTCTGCGAAACGCTTCTGAATCTAAAATGCTATTTGGTTTTACATAATGTGATACATCTGCGATATGAACACCTAATGTCCAACCGTCTGCATGTTTTTTCACAGAAACAGCGTCATCTAAGTCTTTAGAATGCGCACCATCAATTGTAAAAATAATTTCCTCACGCAAATCTAATCTATCTTGCAAATCAAATTCTGTCACACCAGTTGCAGAAACTTTTTTAGCTTCGTCCAAGACTTTTAACATGAAATCTACTGGAATATCTTGCTCTGCAATTTTCGCCTTTACACAACTTTCTGCACTGTCAGCACTACCAAAATTCATAATTATTTTAGCTTTATGTTCCATATGGTGATGCCCTCTGTGCGTAATTTCACAAAGTACTTTATCGCCAGCTTGATAAAGACAACTATCTGTTTCATCAATTTCTAAAGGCATTTCGGCAATATTTGTTGATACCCCTAATCCCCCAAACCATGAATAGACAATTTTTCCTGTTAATCTTGCGTTTGGATTTTCTTCCAGAACAGATATTATTTCTGCTTCTGGTGAACCAGTACGAGAACGAATTAATTTTGCTAATACTTTATCTCCAACCATGCTACCAGATAAAAATTTACCTGCAACGAAATATTCTTTGCCATTCTCATCACGAATAAATCCAAATCTTGCATGTAATCTCACAGTTTCCGCTGGAAAAACATTTCTTCCACTAGTAAGTGCATATGATTTTCTTTGCTCTAAGATAATACCTTTTTTTAATAATTCCTCTATTGCTGACTGATAAGCCAAAGCATTTCTTTTGCTATGGCATTTTTGAGCAAGTTCTTGTTTTAGCATTTTTCCTTTTTCTGTCATTTGCAGAAAAGTTTTAATCTTACGGCAATATTGTTCCTGTTCTTTTAGATTGACAGTTTTTTTATTAGATTTATTTATTTTTTTAGAATGGTTTAATTTCTGGGATTTTTTGACAGAATTTTTATTTTTCTGATGTTTTGCGTTATGTCTTGCCATTTTTTAACTCCTTTCTAAATGCAAGTGAAAAAACAAACCCCAAGTTATGCAAACTCAGGGCTGAAACGAACATACAAGTTACTTGCTGATATTAATTACCAGTGGAACAATAATATTCATGGCAAGTAATATTAGCATTGTAATAATACCAATATTCCTAGTTAATTTCTGTAAGGCAACATCTCTTGTATTATTTTCATTTTGCTTATAAAATGAATCGTTAGAACCGCCACCAAGTGCGCTAGTCATATTCTGGTCTTGTTTCTGGTCTTGCATCATACACAAGATAACAATTAACAAACAAGCTAACAGCACAATTGCACCACAGACAATTTCATAAATTTCCATAATTAAAAAATCCTCCTCTAATTTTAATTTTTTTAAAATAATTAGACTTATTATAGCATAGTTTCAAGATTCTGTCAAGCATTTTTTCAGACAAAATCAAGTATATTTAGATTTTAGAAATTTTCTACAATATGATAATAATCTTTCTTAATTAAATCTGCTGTAAAAAAAATCTCGTTGTCATATTATCACCTGATTTTTAAATCATATATCTCATTTTAGCATATTATAATTAATTTGTCAATCAGGTTATTTTTTTAAATATATAAAAATCTATTGACTTTTTTTGAATTTTCTTGTAGAATAGAAAGTATATGATTTACGGTATTCGTGAAATAAATCTATGAAAAAAGGAGAATTTTTTAACTATGGCAAAACCAAGAATTTATCAGCCGGAACTAGAATGCATGAACCCGGAAGAAAGAAAAAAACTACAGGGAGAGCGTTTGCGCAAAACTGTTGCACTTGTTTACGAGAATGTACCACTCTACAAAGAACGCATGGACGCAAAGGGCGTAAAACCGGAAGATATTCAGTCTGTAGATGATTTAAAATTATTGCCGTTTACAGAAAAAACAGATTTGAGAGATACGTTTCCATATGGACTTTTGGCAACTTCTAAAGATAATATTGTTAGGATTCAAGGGTCTTCCGGCACAACAGGTAAGCCCATTGTTTCCGGCTATACACAAAATGATGTGCAAGTTTGGTCTGATATGGTCGCAAGAGCTATGACAGCTATTGGTGCAGGCAAAGACGATATTGTACAAGTATGTTATGGTTATGGCTTATTTACTGGCGGTCTGGGTGCGCATCAAGGCGCACAAGAAGTTGGAGCTATGGTAGTTCCTATGTCCAGTGGCAACACACAACGTCAGATTATGATGATGCAGGAATTAGGCAGTACTGTTCTTTGCTGTACACCGTCTTATGCGGCTTACTTAGGAGAATCTGTTCGTGATGCTGGATTAATCCCTAAAAAAGATATTAAATTAAAAGCTGGTTTATTTGGAGCTGAACCTTGGACAGAGGGTATGCGTCAACATATTGAAGAATTACTTGGCATTGATGCCTGTGATATTTACGGCTTAACAGAAATTGCAGGGCCGGGGGTTGCATTTGAATGCTTAGAAAAAAACGGCGCACATATCAATGAAGACCATGTCATTGCTGAAATTATTGACCCTGTTACATGTGAACAGCTCCCTTATGGAGAATCTGGGGAATTAGTTTTTACAACAATTACAAAAACAGGTATGCCTTTGTTGCGTTACAGAACACATGATATCTGTAAATTATATCCAGAAGTTTGCAAATGTGGCAGAACAACTGTGCGTATGGGTAGAATCACAGGCAGAACTGATGATATGATTATTGTGCGTGGTGTAAACGTATTCCCATCACAGATTGAAACAGTTCTTGTAAAAACAAAAGGCGTTGTGCCACATTATCAATTAATTGTTGATAGAATTAATAATGCTGATACACTAGAAGTTAAAGTAGAAATGACAGAAGAAGTTTTTGCTTTACCAGACAGCACAAGCGAAGTACAAAAATTACAGAAATATATTACAGAACAAATCAAATCTGTTGTCGGCATTCACACACAAGTTACTATTACTGCACCAAAATCTTTGCCACGTTCAGAGGGCAAAGCAAAACGTGTCATTGATAACAGAAAATTATAATATATTTATATAACTGCAAGAGAAAGTAATATTTTATGAGCATTAATAAAAAATTGTTTGCAATCGCAAGCATTTTAATTATTACTAATTTATTATCAGATTGCAATACAAGTG
This sequence comes from uncultured Ruminococcus sp., assembly GCA_947174085.1. Lineage (GTDB taxonomy): Bacteria > Bacillota > Clostridia > Oscillospirales > Ruminococcaceae > UBA3855. The sequence continues at coordinate 15,286 of CAMWHN010000002.1, read as the reverse complement.
AGAAAACCCGAAATTAGTAGGAGCGCAGAAAAATGAATTTATTAACACAAAAAATACTGAGTAGCATTGTGCAAATTTTATTATTCGCATTAATCCCGTTTATATGGTGGTGTATAACAGCAAGGAGAAAAATTAACTTTTTTCAATGGATTGGCATAAAGCGGATTGCCTCCCCAAAAGAAAACAAAACAGCTCTGTGGATTGTGGGGACAACAATTGTTTTCTTGGCTGTGTCGGTGTTCATACTTTATACTGTAAGAAATATCGAAACAGCAACGTCCGAATTTTTGGGTTTAGGAATGAAAGCGTTGCCCGCAGTTTTGGTTTATGCAGTTTTGAATACTTCATTTCCAGAAGAACTTCTATTTAGAGGATTTTTATTAAAAAGACTTTCTCACAAATTTGGATTTTTAATAGGAAATGCAGTACAAAGTCTTTTGTTTGGATTATTGCATGGTGCTATGTTTTTTATGCTGACAGACATACCACGAGCAATTCTCATTATAGGATTCACAGGAGGAATTGCATGGTGTATGGGATATGTGAATGAACAGAAAGCAGATGGTTCTATCCTGCCTAGTTGGTGCATACACGCAATCGCAAATATATTTTCTGGAGTTTGTTCAGCATTTCTTTTGTTTTAGCAGTCACAGCTTACAGAGAGGGTAATATTTTATGAAAGTTAGTAAAAAATTATTTGCAATCACAGGTATTTTAATTATTGCGAATTTATTATCGGGTTGTAATATAGAAGATACTGACGTAAAAGAAATGATTTCAGGTATTTCTATTGGCATGTCAAAAGATGAAGTGTTTGCAATCGTAGAAGCAATGGGAGCTGATTATGCTTATAGTGAAGATAATAGAACTTATGGCTATAAGAATACAGTCGAATATGGCTATTATCTGGATAAAATCACTGTTTTTGATATTGATATTGACATGACAGCACAGTTGTTTTTAGAATTTCAAGACGATGACACACTTGTTTGCTATGGTTGCCATATTGGTGGAACAGGGGAATATGATAATTTAAGTTATCCCTATTCTGAAGAAGAACTTTTAGAATCCTATGATATCATATATTCACAGTTATATGACTGGTACGGCGAAAGTGTTTCTTCTTCGGACTATGCAGAATATGGTGTCATCAAAGAAAATTCATGGTACAATGAAGCAGATACTATCTGGTTTATTGTCGGTACGAATCTATGGGCTGATACAGAACCAGATAGTTATGAAAACGGCGTGAATGAAATTGTTCTGTCATGTTCAGCTTTAGAAAGAGAATAATAAATTAAAATTAAAACAAGAAAGGAGTGGTTACAATGGGCATTATCCGTGCGACTTTTAATGCGGTTAGTAGTTCTCTTGCCGGACAGTGGCTAGATTATATTATTTCAGACAGAATGGGTAATAATACGCTTGTCACAAGGGGTGTGCGTGTAACCAAAAATAAAAACGGTAACGCCTATACACCAATTCATACAATTACAAATGGTTCAAAAATCATGATTGCACCAAATCAATTAATGATTCTGTGTGATGGCGGTCAAATTGTAGATTACTGTGCGTCAGAAGGCTATTACGAAGTATATTTATCTAATGCGCCATCTATGTTTAATGGGGAATTAAGTTCTGCTGTGAAAGAAACGTTTCATAGAATTAAGTACGGCGGTCAGCCGTCCACAAGTCAAGAAGTTTATTTTATTAACTTGCAAGAAATTAAAAATTTAAAATTCGGCACTCGAAATCCATTGCAATATTTTGATAATTTTTATAACGCTGAATTATTTATCCGTTGTCATGGAACGTATTCTATTAAAATTTCAGACCCGTTAAAATTTTTTGAAGAAGTTGTCCCCAGAAATGCAAATCAAGTTAGTACACAAGTATTATCTGACCAGTATTTAGAAGAATTTTTAATGGCGTTACAAAGTGCTGTGAGCAATATGTCACAGAACGGTGTAAGAATTTCTAATTTAGGCGCAAGAAGTGGGGAGATTGTAGCTTATCTTAATCAGCAATTAAATGCTCTTTGGAAAGACCAACGAGGCATTGACTTAGTTTCAGTCGGCATTGGCAATATCAGCTATGACGAAAACAGTCGGGAATTAATTAATATTCGCAGTAGAAACACAATGCTTAGTCAACAGCCGATTAACCAGAGTTTACATATTCCTGAACATTCTGCTTCTGTGGATTTGCAAAAAGCATGGGCTTGCCGATGTGGTTCGCAGAATTATGGGAATTTTTGTGCGGTATGTGGCAGAGAAAAACCAGATGCATCACAATTTTGGAATTGTACATGTGGTTTGCTGAATACAGGTAATTTCTGCCCGAAATGCGGTGCGAAACGGTCTTCATGACAGAAAGGATAAATTTAATTTTATGAGTTCTTTAGAAAGTATACAGTATAAATGCCCGAATTGCAGTGCAGATTTAAGATTTAATCCCAAAAAGCAGGGCTTTGCCTGTGAATATTGTGATAGTTTTTTCACACCGGAAGAATGCAAGCAAGCTAATGAACAAATGCAACGGGAACAACAGGAACAAGCCTCAGCAAGTGACGAATTTGCTGAACAAAATCAATTATTTATTTGCCAAAGCTGTGGAGCTGAATTAATGACAGATTCTGATACAACGGCAACTGAATGTTTATATTGTCATAACCCAGTAATTTTAAAAGGCAGACTCTCCGGAGAATATAAGCCCTCTAAAGTCATTCCGTTTAAAATTTCTCGTGAAGAAGCTGTACAGATTTTTAGAAACTGGTGCAAAAAACGCAAATTCTTGCCAAAAGACTTTATTTCTGAAAGTCAATTAGTACATTTACATGGCGTTTATGTGCCGTTCTGGGTTGCAGATTGTCATGTACATGGTATCATGCATGCTGACTGTCATAAATTGAAACATTGGACTTCTGGAGATTATAAATATACAGAAATTAGTGAATTTGATGTATTCCGTGAAGCAGATTTAGATTTTAATGGCATTCCGGCTGACGGACAAAGCAAAGTAGATGATAATCTCATGGAAGCCATTGAACCGTTTGATTATCGAGACACTGTGAATTTTGAAATGAGTTATTTAAGCGGTTTTTTATCTGATAAATATGATGTCAATAAAGCACAGGTATTCCCTCGTGTGCGTAACCGTGCCGTAAATGGCAGTGATATGTTATTGCGTTCTTCTATGACTGGTTATGATTCTGTAAGAGTATTACAATCTGACATGAATGTTTTAAGCACAAAATGGCAATATATGCTATTACCTGTCTGGTTCATGACGTTTCATTATCAAGGCAAACAATATGATTTTGCAATTAATGGGCAATCTGGAAAACAAGCCGGAACACCGCCGTTAAATTCTAAAAAATTATTACTTGTTTGTATATTAATTAGTATTCTATGTGGTTGTATTGGCTTTTTAGGAGGACTTTTGTAATGAAAAAATATTATATTAAATTTATTACAAGTATTTTATTATTAATTACTTGCATTTGTCCTGCAATGTCTATGCATGTAAAAGCAACAAGTGAAAGTGTTTATTTATATGACGAAGCCGGAAAATTAACACAGGAAGAATATCAATTCTGTTATGAAAGTTTAGAAAATGCGTCTGATTATACTGGCATGAATATTATTGTAATTTTAGGCTATCAGGAATATTCAGAGACTACAATAGAATCTCTTGCTGATAGTACTTATGATACACTGTTTGCAAAAAAATCTGACGGCTTATGTTATTATATTGACTTAAGGGGACATAGTCCGGCTTATGATTATATTTCTACAAGCGGGCTAGCACAGTTTTATTATACAAATGCAAATTCTAATAACAGAATCAAAGCAATGACAACAATGCTTGATAAATATCTTGTTCCTGCCGGCAGTGAAGATATTGTCGGTGCAGTGAATGGATTTGCTGAACAGTTGAAATATTATTATGACATGGGCATTCCAGAACGGTATTATGTCTATGATAATAGTTATCATGAATATTATCATGTAGAAAATAATGTGATTATCACGACTAAAAATAAACCCTATCTTGCATGGGACAAAGCATTTCTATCGGGTATGATTGGCTTAATTCTAGGAATTATGATTGCAGTAATTACTTATCTTGTTGTCAAATCGCATTATAAATTCCAACACGCTTTAACACCAACAAATTATGTGAATAAAAAAACTGTGATTTATAGACAACAATATGACAGATTTGTTCGCACTCGCACCAACAAGACACATATCAGCTCCAGCAGTGGCGGTCATGGTGGCGGTGGTCACCACGGAGGCGGTCACAGCAGTGGCGGTCACGGCGGTGGCGGTCATCATAGATAATAATTTGTTTGATATTAGCGTAAAATAGGAGATAAAATATGAATAAAAAAAATATTCAGTGTAAAAACTGTGGGAGTTTTTTTGTACAAAAACAAGAAAATTATGTGCCAGTTGAATATTCTTTTGTTGATACAATAGGCAGAGCATTATTAATGCTGATACCTGTTATTGGCTGGATAGCACTATTGAGCAGAAAGTCTGTACAGAAACAAACAATACTTATTTGTACACAATGCGGGTGGAAAAAAGATATTACTAAGAAACCCTTGTCAAACAGAATCGCCAAAGCATTGGCTATTATCTACGGTATTTGTTTAATTTTACTTGGCATATGTTTTCTGATTGCATATTTCATGGACTGGATAGCAGTTTAGAATTATTATTTTATATGACATAAAAAACCCTGTATTTCTATCTTTTCAGAAATACAGGGTTATTTGTGTAGTCGAGGTGACAGGATTCGAACCTGCGACCCCTACGTCCCGAACGTAGTGCTCTACCAAACTGAGCCACACCTCGATAAATTTACAAATTTTAATAAACTCTATTCCAACAAGGAATATTATAGCATAAAAAATTAAATTTGTAAAGAGGTAAAATGAATAAAATTCAAAAAACTTTTTTTGCTTTTTTGTTGACTTTCTTCAAAGAAAGTGTTATAATAAAAATTATATATCTAAAAAATATAAAAAAGAAATCAGAAAGGAACAATGAAATTATGGCACGTTATGATTATTCAGAAGCGGCATGTCCTTTAATTGAGGAACTTGCAGGAATTTGCAAAGCAGAATTTCCAATCAATCCCGATTTATACACAAAATTTGATGTTAAAAGAGGTCTTCGAGATTTGAACGGAAAGGGCGTACTTGCCGGATTAACTTACATTGGAAATGTAGTAGCATCTAAAACCGTTGATGGTGTGACAATGCCTTGTGAGGGAGAATTATATTACAGGGGTATTGATGTAAAAGAACTTGTTGCTGGATTTATTGCTGATGATAGATTAGGATTTGAAGAAACTATATATTTATTATTATTTGGAAGATTGCCAAATAAAAAGCAATTGCAGGATTTCACGGAATTATTAGCTGATTTGCGTTATTTGCCGTCTGTATTTACCAGAGATGTTATTATGAAAGCACCTAGTGATAACATGATGAATACACTTGCAAAATGTGTACTTGCATTATATTCTTATGACCAGTGTGCAAATGATATTTCTATTCCGAATGTATTGCGACAGTGCTTGTCTTTAATCAGTTTATTTCCGTTAATTTCTGTTTATGGTTATCAAGCATATAATTTTAAAGCCGGTGAGAGTTTAATTATTCATCAGCCGAATCGGAAATTATCACTTGCAGAAAATATTTTATATATGCTAAGACCAGATTCTAAATTTACACCTTTAGAAGCAAAATTATTAGATTTAGCTCTGGTATTGCATGCAGAACATGGTGGCGGTAATAATTCGACTTTTACAGTACATGTTGTTTCTTCGTCCGGCACAGATACTTATTCTGCAATTGCCGCCGCATTGGGTTCTTTAAAAGGTCCAAAACATGGTGGTGCAAATATCAAAGTTTGTGAAATGTTTGATGATTTAATGGACAATGTCAAAGATTGGAAAGACGAAGACGAAATTAAAAATTATTTGCGTTCTCTGTTACATAAAGAAGGGTTTGACCATTCAGGGTTGATTTATGGCATGGGGCATGCAGTATATTCTATTTCAGACCCAAGAGCAAAAGTATTTAAAAGCTTTGTGCAGAAATTATCTGTAGAAAAAGGTCGTGAAAAAGAATATGAATTATATGCAACAGTAGAACGTCTTGCTTCTGAAGTCATTGCTTCTGAAAGAAAAATTTATAAAGGCGTTTGTGCAAACGTTGATTTTTATAGTGGCTTTGTTTACAGAATGCTAGGCTTGCCAGAAGAATTATTTACACCAATTTTTGCAATTGCTAGAATTGCCGGCTGGTCTGCACATCGTATTGAAGAATTAATTAATTCTAATAAAATTATTCGTCCGGCATATAAAGCCGTTGTAGAGCCTCGCCGTTATACACCTATGGCAGAAAGATAAAAAATAATGCAAGAATTTAATTTCAAACAAATTAATAATTTGCTAACTGGCGTGATATTAGCATGTGAACTGCCTACACATGACGAAATTAATAGAAGATTCATCACAATTCATTCTTTTGAGTATCATTCTAATGGTGAACTACTATGTTGGAATAAAAAAATTAAATCACAACAAGAGGGCAATAATGCGTTATTTAGAATACATGTTTATACAGTGCCGTCAGAATATATCGCCAAAGATTATGATATTAATGAAGCTTGTTTAACAGAAAATAAATTAATTGAAGTGATTGGCTGGCAGGAATTATATGCAAATATTTTAATATATATTAAAAATTTAAATAAATTTGTTCCGCAGTGGCACTGTGATAATCCATTAGAATAAAAAAATGTGAAATTTGATGAAATTTTTAGAAATAAGGCTTGCAATTTTGTAAAAGATATGCTATAATAGCATATAGATAATTTTTATTTTAAGGAGGATACTATCATGGGTTTTTTTGACAAATTGAAAGTAAATGCAAAAAACGCTGGCAAAACCATTGAACAGAAAGCAAAGAATTTGAGCGAAGCAAATAAGCTGAATACGCAGTTAAAAGCAGAAGAGCGTAATATTCAGCAAAATTTGATTGCAATTGGTCAGAAATATTATGACCTTTACAAAGAAAGTCCAGACGAAGAATTTCAAGAAATGGTAGAAGCTATTATCAAATCCGAACAGAAAATTGATGAGCTTAAGCAAGAAATAGAAGCGATTCGTGCAAGAGAGCCAGAGCTTGACCCAATTCCAGAAGAAGCTACTATTACAGAACCTGTGAATACACCAGCTGAACCGTCTGCTATGGTCTGCATGAACTGTGGAAATACCTACGAAGCAGGTAATACGTTCTGTGCAGTTTGTGGTCAGAAATTGACAGCACAATATGCAGATTCTAATACTGCAACTAATGCACCGGTACAAACTGAAAATGATGTACAGGTACAACAGGAAGTAGCAGACGCACCAGAAGAAGAAATTGTTGATGCTATAATTTCTGAAAATGAACAAGAACCAGAAATAACACAAGGAGACGAATCAGATTCTAAGCAGACATTTTGTCCTTATTGTGGCAATAAACTGAATGTATCTGGTCAGTTATTCTGTGGTGAGTGTGGTAAAGCTCTCTAATAGCGATTTTTAATTTATTTCAGCAGGAAGTCCCCCACTTCTAGAAAAAGTGGGGGCTTTTAGTGGATAAATTAAAATAAAAAATAGATAGGTTAAAATGTCACAATCTGTCAGAAAGGTTGTTAACAGTTAAAATAAAATTATAAAAATTTATAAATAGTGTATTGATTTTTATAATATATAATTAAGGAGCTTACCGAAAATGATTAGAACCATAAAAGTAATGCTCTGCCCAAACAACAGACAGAGAACAAAACTGTTTGCATGTGCAGGACTTGCAAGATTTGCGTATAACTGGGCATTAAGCTATGAGCAGGGGAATTATGAATTAGGAAATAAATTCATTTGTGATTATGATTTGAGAAAAATCTTTACTGTTCTGAAATCGGAAAAAGAATACCAATGGCTGAATGATTATAGCAATAATATTTCGAAACAGGCAATAAAAGATGCTGTAAAGGCATATCAGAACTTTTTCAAAGGCATTGCGGAATTTCCGAGATTCAAAAGCAGACGAAAGTCAAAACCGAGTTTTTACGCTGATACATCTAAAATTGAATTTACGCAAACGCATGTAAGATTAGAAAAACTGACAACAAGCAGAAAAAGAAATAAGCAGAAATTTAATCTTGTCAAACTTGCAGAACCAAATAAAATTCCAACAGGTGCAGACATAAAGTACTCCAACCCAAGAATCACATTTGATGGTCTTAACTGGTGGATTTCAGTAGGAATTGAATGTGAGGAATCTACAGAACAACCGACAAATCAGGGTATCGGAATTGATATTGGTATTAAAGATTTGGCGATATGTTCTGATACTGCTGTTTATCCAAATATCAATAAGACCACAAAAGTCAGAAAATTAAATAAGAAAAAACGTAGATTGCAACGCAGAATATCTAAAAAATATTCTAAAAATAAGAAAGGAGAATGTTACTGTAAAACACGCAATATTGTAAAAAGTGAAAAGAAACTTTTGAAAATTACCCATAGACTGACAAATATTCGCCATAATTATCTGCATCAGACTACTTCTGAAATCGTAAGCCGAAAACCAAAGTTTATTGTTCTGGAAGATTTGAATGTAAAAGATATGATGAAGAATCAACACCTTGCAAAGGCAGTACAGGAACAGTGCTTTTATGAATTTTACAGGCAGATACAGTATAAATGTAACTGGAATCACATTGCATTTATAACGGCTGACAGATTCTATCCGTCAAGTAAATTATGTTCCTGCTGTGGATATGTGAAGAAAGATTTGAAACTTTCAGAACGTATCTATATCTGCCCTGAATGTCACAATACAATTGACAGGGATTTTCAGGCAAGTGTAAATTTAATGCGATATGGATTGACAGCATAGCTAAAACAAGTGCTGTTGATATGTACCGATACGTTAGTCGGGAATTTACGCCTTTGGAGTGTTATACCAAACATGATTAGACTTGTCGAAAATGGACACGTGGAACAAGGAATGAAACATAAAAGTTTGCTTTATCACTTTTTATAAGTTTTCAGTAACGGTGAAGCATTATGAAACGCATACACATTGCTGTGATTGTATCTACAATTGATGAAGACTATCAAAGTGGGATTCTTAGCGGTATCCGGCAATATGCTTTTACGCATGATATTACACTAGAGCATTTTGTTGCTTTTGGTAATATCGGCGGTGATATCGGGCATGACACAGGCGAATATAACATTTTTTCGCTTGCGGATTTTAATCAGTTTGATGGTGTGATATTATTAATTAATACAATTCAGAATGCAAATTATAGTGAAATTGTTTTGGAACGTGCTAGAAGAGCAAGTGTTCCTGTAGTTTGTATTGATAAAAATGATTCTGAATTATATACTATCTGCATTGACAATGAAAAAGCTATGCGGGATATGGTAGAGCATTTTATTTTATATCATAACTATACCAGAATTAATTATGTTTCCGGTCCTAAAAATAATATTGACAGTTATCAAAGATTAAAAGCTTATCAGGATATTTTAAAAAAATATCATATTCCTGTAGAAGAACAGCGAATTTATCATGGAAATTTTGTCACTCGTGACGGTGTTTATGCAGTACAGAAATTTTTACAATCTGCACCGCCACAAGCTATTATTTGTGCAAATGACAGTATGGCAATTGGTGTTATGAATAGCTTAATTGCACACGGTATTCGTGTGCCGGAAGATGTCGCTGTTTCCGGTTTTGATTATACTTACAATGCCAGAAATTATGTGCCGTCTTTGACTTCTGTGAAAAGACCTTTAGAGCGTTTAGGACAACTTGCTTGTGAAAAAATTATGAATCATGTGAATCATGTTCCGCAAAAACAAAATGAAATCATGGAAACTTGCTGTTGTTTTTCGCAAAGCTGTGGCTGTAACCAAACGCCTTTGCTAAATACAGATGAATTTAAAAAACGTAATTTTCATGTACTAGAATCTTTTTCTGTTGATATATCGCTGGTCAGTCGCATGTCATCTGCTTTAACAGAGTGTGATAGTTTTGAAAAATATATTGCAAGTTTAAAGCCATTTATTAAAGAAATTAATTGCAAAGAATTTTATCTTTGTTTATGTGATAACTGGAAACAGGGCATTATGACAGACGAAACAGAAGAAAATTATTTAATGCATATTTTATCGCCAAATCATTATCATATTCACGGCTATGGTGAAAAAATTCTTGTACCGTTAGCTTATAAAAACGGCAGATTTTTTGATGTACCTGATTTTCAAGCGTCTGAAATGCTTCCTGATTTATTTTCTAATACAAATCAGCGTGGCGAGTATTATTTTATGCCATTGCATTTCGGAGAACGCTGTATGGGCTATTGTGTTATCAAAAACAGTGATTTTCCAGTGACTAGCAAATTATTTCATAATTTTATGATGACTATAGGCAATTCGCTAGAAAGTGTTCGCAAAATTATCTGTCTTGACAGAGCCACACGGAAATTAAATAAATTATATACAATTGATGCACTTTCAGAAATTAATAATCGCAATGGATTCAGAATTTGCACACAACATTTATTTCAAGATTGCATTCGTGAGAAAAAGCCCGTTATGCTAATGTTTCTTGACATGGACGGATTAAAATATATTAACGACACGTTTGGACATAAAGCCGGAGATAATGCCATTTGTTATATGGCAAAAGTGTTACGCAATACTTGTAACAATAACGAAGTCTGTTGCAGATTTGGCGGTGATGAATTTATTGTTTTCGGTGCAAATTACACTGAAGAACAGGCGCAAAATCTATCTGACCGGATTCAAAAAGATTTAGAAAAAATCAATCAGAAAAAGCATTTTTCTTATACACTTGCAGTAAGTACAGGCTATCATATTGCCATTCCCGAACCAGATACGAATTTATTTCAGCTTGTCACAACAGCAGATAATGTCATGTATGAACAGAAAAAAAAGCGAAAAGCTTCTAAATATTTAAAATAAACTGATTTAAAAACCCCCCTGTTTTTCACAAACAGGGGATTATATTTATATTTATTCTAAATTGCCATTTCATACAGAAATTTTTTTAAAATTTTAAATTACTGATAATTTTCTTCCAGAATGCTATTAATTTTCGCATTGCAATTTTCAGAAACAGAATCCCATGTATGCCCTTCTAAAACCGATTCTGTGAGATGATTCATAACACCTCTTGTGTCGTAATTATAATCACCGTTTCCATACATGTCAGTTCCCATGCCATATCCAAAATCAAATATATTTTTCAAATTTTGCTGATATGACAAAATTGCTTGATATTGTTCTTCTGTTCTATAAGACAATACAGTACCAACCTGAGAAACTTCTTGTTGTAAAGCCAGTTGCTTTGCAATCTGTTGAGAAGTTTCTTCTGTCTGTGCAAGACGTTCACAATAAATATAAGTTGCAACAGCGTCACCTTTATCAGAATTTTTCACAAGCATTTTGGCTTCATAATTACCGGATAAATAATAATTTTCAGAACCAGAAACTTTTGGGAAAGGCACAGCCATAAAATCACCATCTGGGTTGACAGCATTGGATTTATCTAAAGCCCAATCCTGCATTGCATAGAATAAAACATGATTTCCAGTTGGAAAATTAGAATACCAATTTGCGTCATATAAATTTGCACTGTCAATTTCTTCTAAGAAATTTTCTGCTGATATAATATCAGAATCAGAAATATTATTACTAAATTTATAATTATCAAAATTAATAATATTCTTGCCTGTAGACTGTAAAATGCCTTTGCCGAGAAAACCGCAAACCCCATAACGTTCTGAACCGTTAGAAACAAAATCTTGCATCATGCTTTTAAATTTTTCCCAAGTCCAGTTACCAGACTGATATAATTCATAAGGGTCATCAAGATTATTTTCCTGACATAGTTTCCGGCTATAAATTATTAATAACGGGTCGCTTACAGCATATGGCACAACATAATGCTGACCCTGATAAGCAAAATAATTAATATCCTCACGCATGGTATCCCAGATACTATCATTTAAATCTAAATAATTATCCAACGGCTGAAATAAATCTTGCATGACACCTTGCGGAAAACTAGACTCATCATAAGAAACCATATCTACAGGCTCACCGCTTAAAATTCTACTTGACAAAACATCATATTTAGAATCCGTATAACACCAAATCCAATTAATTTTACCGCCATACTGGTCTTCAAACAAAGCTAATGCAACACTTCTGTCTTGTGCATTTCGGGGATTAATATCATAATCTGCAAGCCAATAAATTTCCTGTCCCGTGTTGGTTTGTACTGAATTATTTTCTTCTGTGGCAACAGTTTCAATCATACTAGTATCTTCCTGATTTTCTAAATTGCTATCTTCCGGCAATTTTTCTTTCGAACAAGCCGTTGCTGTTGCGACTAGCATAAAGCTCATAAATCCCGCAATTATTCTAATTATTTTTTTCAAAAATATTACCTCTTTTCTTAAATTCTAACTAATTTTATTATACTTGTTTTTGAATCCAATGTCAAGCGTTTTCACTTATATTTCAGTTAGTCTGCTTTTTTGTGTTCAGTTAATGCAACTAAAAATATTATACTATCAGCTTTTTACTTATATTTTAAACTTTCCGCAACAGCAAGCTTATCACAACGTTCATTTTCTGCATGTCCGGCATGACCTTTCACCCAAATAAAATTAACTTGATGTAATTCTAACAAAGGCAATAACTGTTCCCATAAATCAATATTTAAAGCCTTTTTGCCATCAGATTTTATCCAGTTTTTAGACTTCCAGTTATAAACCCATTTTTTTGTAATGCTATCCACAACATATTTACTATCTGTTGTTAATTGCACAGCACAAGGCTGTTTCAATGCCTGTAAAGCTTTAATCACAGCCGTCAGCTCCATGCGATTATTTGTTGTACTGGCTTCACCGCCGGATAATTCTTTTTCATGTTTACCGTAGCGTAATATAGCACCCCAACCGCCTGCACCTGCACCATTATTGCCACTGCATGCACCGTCTGTAAAAATTTCCACTTGTTTCATCACATAAAAAACCACCTTTCTAAAATAACATAACAGGGCAGAATGAATTTTCTACCCTGTTATACTTGCAATTTTAAAATAATTATGCTATAATTATTTAGAAATTAATGCAAGTGTATCTCTTGCAATTAATAATTCTTCATTCGTTGGCACAACCCAAACTTCTACTTTAGAATCTGACTGAGAAACTTTACATAATTTACCATGAACACCGGCATTCGTAATTGTATCAATTTTAATGCCTAAAATATCCATATCAGAGCATACTGCTTCACGAACATCAGGCGCATTTTCTCCGATACCACCAGTGAATAAAACAGCATCTAAGCCGTTCATAGCAGCTGCAAATGAACCAATATATTTTTTAATTTCATAAACTAACATTTCTTTTGCAAGCTTTGCTTTTTGATTACCATGTTCTGCTTCGGCACTCACATCACGGTTGTCAGAACTTACACCAGATACACCCAAGAAACCGGATTTTTTATTCATGTAATCAGACATTTCAGACGGTGTAAAGCCATGTTTTTCCATTACAAACGTTACAGCAGACGGGTCAAGCGCACCTGTTCTTGTTCCCATCAGAACGCCGTCCAGAGGCGTAAAGCCCATGGTTGTATCAACAGATTTTCCGCCGTCAATTGCTGTAATAGAAGAACCATTTCCCAAATGACAGGAAACAATTTTCAAATCTTTTACGTCCTTGCCCATTGCTTCGGCAAGTGCCATAGATACAAATCTATGAGATGTCCCATGGAATCCATATTTTCTGACATGTAAAACCTGATAATCTTCATAAGGCAAGCCATACATAAAAGCTCTTTCCGGAATTGTCTGGTGAAAAGCCGTATCAAATACAGCCGCCTGTGGAACAGATTCCGGCATAACTTTCTTACATGCACGGAGTGCCAATGCGTGTGCTGGATTATGCACTGGAGCAAGGTCTTTCAATTCTTCAATTTTGTTAATGACATCATCTGTTACAAGTGTTGTTTCAGAGAAAATTTCTGCACCATGTACAACTCTGTGACCAACAGCTGAAATTTCGCTCATGTCTTTAATAACAGACGCATCTCCGGTTGTCAGAACTTCCACAAGTTTCATAAATGCTTCTGTATGCGTTGGAAAATCGCAATCTGAGATATACTCTCTACCGTCAAACGTTTTATGTGCAATATGCCCGTCAATTCCGATACGGTCGCAATTGCCCTTTGCTAAAACGCTTTCATCGTCCATGTTCAGCAGTTGATATTTCAAAGAAGAACTGCCTGCGTTGACTACTAAAATCAGCATAAAATTTCTTTCCTTTCAAATATAAATAAATAATTTTTACTAGTATGCTTTGTTACAAGCACTCTATTTTTAATTATATACTTTTTTCAGAAAAAAGCAAGTGTTTTTTCAAAAAATTTGCTAATTTTTTATGAAAATTTTATATTTTATTTTTAAATATTTTTAAACCGGAGGCATTTTATGAAAATTGGTGCAATTATCTGTGAATATAATCCGTTGCATAACGGACATGTGTATCATATTCAGGAAACAAAAAAACATGGTGTCACGCATATCATTGCAATTCTAAGTGATAATTTTGTACAGCGTGGAGACGTTGCGTTATTAAATAAATTTGACAGAGCAAAACTCGCCTTACATGCCGGCGCAGATTTAGTATTAGAATTACCTGTAATTTATTCCTGTGCGCCGGCTGAAATTTATGCAACAGGTGCAATTAATTTACTAAAACAATTAAAAATTATTAATTTATTATCTTTTGGGAGTTCTGTGAGTAATCCGGATATATTTTTAGAATTAGCAGAAAATATTAATTTTATAATAAAATATCATTTTCAAGAAATAGAAAATTATATAAAATCCGGCAATTCTTATCCGTCAGCTATCTGGAAATTATATCAAATTTATTATCCTGAACAACAAGCAGATTTATTACAAAATGCAAATAATTTATTAGCCATTGAATATATAAAAGCAATGAAAAAATTAAATCTTAATTTAGAATTATCTACGATTCCTCGCCAAGAAGTTCTGCATGATAGTTTAGAACCCAGTGCAAGCTTTGCAAGTGCAAGCTTTATTAGAAAAGCAATTTTAGAAACACAGGAAAATTATTTTAATTATATATGTATATTTATA
>CAMWHN010000001.1 GCA_947174085.1 uncultured Ruminococcus sp. | reverse complement strand
ATATAATATATCATACTACAGAAAAAGACGGCAAAATCTGCCGTCTTTTTTTATACTTACTAAAAATTACTGAAAACTTGAAAATTAACCAATCATGCTAGCAACTTCAGCTGCAAAATCATCTGATTTCTTTTCAATACCTTCGCCAAGTTCAAAACAAACATAATCAGTAATTGTAATATCTGCACCAGCTTCTTTTGCCTTGCTGTCAACATACTGTTTTACAGTTAGTTTATTATCTTTTACGAAAGTCTGTTCCATAAGACACAATTCAGAATAAATTTTGCCAAGTTTACCCTTTGCAATACCCTCTCTTACTTTTTCAGGTTTTGCCATCATAGCTGGGTCTTCTTCCATTTGCTTGAGAATAATTTCTTTTTCTTCTTCAATTCTGGATTGTGGCACATCTTCACGAACCAGATAATCTGGGTGCATAGCTGCAACTTGGAAATCACAGTCTTTCAAAGCTTCCAAAACAGCCGGTACAGCTCCTGCTGCTGTCTTAGCAGAAGTCAAAACGCCTGCTTGTCCGTTCTGGTGTACATAAGCAACAACTGCATCACCTTCTAATCTCTGGAAACGGCGAATCTGAATATTTTCACGAACAGACAAGAATAATTCTTGTAATGCTTCTGCAACTGTTACTGTACCGCCACTAATAACAGTATTCTTCAAAGCTTCTACATCAGTTGGATTCTGTTCAATTACAGTTTTTGCAACGTTTTCTACAAATTCCTTAAATTTCGGATTTTTTGCAGCGAAGTCAGTTTCAATATTGACTTCTACAACAGCACCGATAGTATTTGATTCATTCACAAGAGCCAAAGCCAAACCTTCAGCGGCAACACGACCGGCTTTTTTTGCCTGTGTTGCAAGTCCTTGTTCACGAAGTAACTGCACAGCCTTATCTTTATCGCCCTCTGCTTCTGTGAGTGCTTTTTTACAAGCCATAATGCCTGCACCAGTCATCTGGCGCAATTCGTTAATATCTGCAACAGTAATTGCCATATCAAAAACCTCTTTTCTGAAATTAAAAATTATTTATTATTCTGCTTCTGTTACTTCTTCTGCAACTGCTTCTACAGCATTTGCAGCTTCTGCTTCTTCAGCGTCAGAACCCTGTCTGCCTTCAATAATTGCATTTGCAATTGTGCCGGCAATTAATTTTACTGCACGAATTGCATCATCATTACCAGGAATTACATAATCTACTTCATCAGGGTCACAGTTTGTATCTACAATTGCAACAATCGGAATATTTAATTTCTTTGCTTCTGCAACTGCAATTTTTTCTTTGCGTGGGTCAACGATAAACAAAGCTCCAGGCAGTTTCTTCATGTTCTTAATACCGCCTAAGAATTTCTCCAGACGTTCAATTTCCAGATTTAATTTTACAACTTCTTTTTTTGGCAACAATGCAAAAGTACCATCTTCTGCCATTGTGTGTAATTGCTCTAATCTCTGGATTCTTCTCTGAATCGTCTTGAAATTTGTCATCATACCGCCAAGCCATCTAGCATTGACATAATGCGCACCTGCACGGAGAGCTTCTTCTTTGATAGATTCGCTAGCTTGTTTCTTTGTACCAACAAATAAAACTTCTTTGCCCTCAACAGAAATATCATAAACAAAACGATAAGCTTCTTCCAGTTTTTTCACTGTTTTCTGCAAATCAATGATATAAATTCCGTTACGTTCTGTGAAGATATAAGAAGCCATTTTTGGATTCCATCTTCTGGTCTGATGACCAAAGTGTACACCTGCTTCAAGCAGTTGTTTCATAGATACTACGCCCATGGTAGTTCCTCCTATAAAATAAAATTTGGTTATTGAATCCTCCGGTTGCTGACTGAAACCAATCTAAAAATTAGACACCCCGCTTTCAGAATCACAACCGTGCGAAATCTTAAAAATTATAGCATATTTTACTAAAAAAAGCAAGTCCTTATTCACAAAAAAATCTAACAAAATTTTTGTGTTGAAATGCATAATTTTCTACAAAAATCATAATTTACTTGTTTTACAAAATTCTTGTAATCTCATAATCTCCATTTTCTTTCAATTTTCTAAATTCATCAAAAGTAGTAATAAATTCTAAATCATGATACATTTCATTTGGAATACGAAACACCATGAAATAAATACCTAAATTAATATCTTTTTTATAAGCACGTCCAATATAATCATCGTTAGTATATTCATTATAGCTAGCAATTTTTTCTATAAGTATAGTCCATTCTTCATCTGAAAAAACAGTATCTTCTGGAATAAATATATAACAATCCGTTGAAATATTTCCAATCTGTTTTAATTCTTCATAAGATAAATCAAAAGAACTGTTTTCAAACGGTATACTATTATTGTATAGTTTAATTTCATCTGTTTTGTCTGTTGTAACTAGTTTATAATCTTCAAAATATTGGTCTACATAATCAATGACATCATTTTGTATCTCATCAAAATATTTATATATCAAATAATTTTCTCTTTCTACCTTGTAATAATCTTTGATATAAACATTTGCTTGAAATTCTATTCCATCATCAACGCATTTGATATTACAATCTCTTGAAAACATAAAATTATAGGAGTAAACATTTAAAAATTCAAACTTTTTTCCATATTTTTCTGCAAATTGTTCTTCTACATAAATTGCCAATTCTTCGTCTATGTTTTTTGTTTCAGAAGTGTCATCTTTTGTTAATTCGTAACCTACAAGTGCTAATTGTGCTATCATTCCACATGACGAACAGCAACAGCATAAAATACCTAGTACTAAAAATAAAATTAATTTTTTTCTCATAAAATTTTCCTCCTTGAGAATGCCTTTATTATTAGTACGAATTTGAACAGTAATTTTTATGGTGATATACTCCACAAAAATTTAAAATATATTTTGTTAAATATTCACAAAACAGCAACATTTTTTTGTATTTGTCAAGTTTTTCAAACAGGTCTGCTTATTTAATTACCAAATTCCTTTCATATTGATAAGCAGTTCTTCAATGGAATCAGCAAGTTTAACAGAAATCTTTTCCATAACATCAACAGCAGTAACTTCTCCTGTATCATTATTGACTTGAACAAGATAGCTGTCATTACCATTTATCATGCAGTAAGTGCCAATAAGAAAATATTTATGGTCATGTAGAAAATGCGTTTCTTCATTATCAAAATTACTTCTTATAAGTGTATCCAGAACAACATAAGGTGTTATTCCGTTTAACCTTAAATGGACTTTTCCTCTTGAATTTTGTAGTATTCCCTCTAAAGCAAGAAACCAATAGGTAGATAAAAATGCTTTAATTTGCGTATGAATAGAAAATCCTAGTTCTTTTTCAATATTATCAAAAGAAACTATTTTATCTTGCAATTTTGGCTTCCATTGGGCATAGCCCTCATCATCTAATGTATGCAGTAAAAATAATCCTGTTGGATAGTTACTTTCAATACAAGGTGCTTTAAAAGGAATCCTCTTGTTATTTATACAGTTTTGTGTCATTTCTTCAAAAAATGTGTCGAAAGCTTTTTTCATGCTCATTTCAAAATCCTCCATTACATTGTTTTTCATTGTTAATTTTTTTGAAATTATAGCATAGTTTTCCGTATTTGTCAATCCTGAAAATTATTTAGAATTTACTTGTCAAACATGAAAAAACATGCTGTAATTAATATTTTTTAAAAAAGTTGAGTTTTTGTACTAGCAAATAAAACTTCTTTTTACTCAAACGATAAATTTCTTTTAGTTTTTTCACTGTTTTGTGCAAATTACTAATATAAATTCCGTTATGCTCTGTAAAGATAGCAGTATCTGTTGGAATTTGTTATTTTGACGAATCATTATGTTAAAACTTGTGCAGAATCGAAAATTTAAAATATTTGCTTGACTTGCTATTCTAAACGTGCTATAATAGAAAATAAGAATCATTTTTGATAAGATTGCATAGGCTTTCTACTCAAAAAAAGAAAGGAATGAAAAGCATGATATTATCAGGCGCAGAAATCGTTGTAGAAACACTGATTGAACAGGGAACAAAAACTGTATTCGGCTACCCTGGAGGACAGGTTATTAATTTGTATGATGCATTATATGAATATCGTGACCGTATTGAACATATTTTAACTGCACATGAACAAGGTGCATCACATGCCGCTGACGGCTATGCAAGAGCAAGTGGAGAAGTAGGCGTTGTAATTGCAACGTCAGGACCCGGTGCAACAAATCTTGTTACAGGACTTGCAACAGCTTATTTGGATTCTATTCCTGTAGTCGCAATTACTGGTAACGTGCCGAATAGCTTAATTGGCAGAGATAGTTTTCAGGAAGTGGATATTACAGGTGTGACTTTGCCAATTACAAAGCATAATTTTTTAGTAAAATCTGTTGATAAACTAGCTGACACCATTCGGGAAGCGTTTGCAATTGCCAAATCTGGTCGCCCCGGTCCTGTTTTGGTAGATATTCCGAAAGATGTTCAAATTGCAAAATTTGAATATAATGCTTGTCCAGTTGTAGAGAAAAAAACACAGAAATTAGCCAAAGATGAAAAAATTGCACTTGCTGTCAACATGATTGCAGAAGCAGAAAAGCCGTATATTTATTTTGGCGGTGGAGCTGTCACAGCAAATGTCAGTGAAGAACTTTGTGCTTTGGCAGATAAAATTGATGCGCCAATTGGTTGCACAATGATGGGTTTGTCTGCTGTTCCGGTGAGTCACCCAAGATATTTGGGTATGGAGGGTATGCATGGACATTATGCCTCTAGTGTTGCGCAAGACGAAGCAGATTTAATTATTACAATTGGTGCTAGATTTAGTGACCGTGCAACTGGCAACGTTGCAAAATATGCCCGTAGAGCGAAAATTATTCATATTGACGCAGACGGCGCAGAATTAAATAAAAATGTTAATGTTGTACTTGGCATGGAATGTGATATAAAAAATGCATTGCAACGTTTGTTAGAAGCTGTTCCAGAAAAACAACACCCCAATTGGAATGCAAGAATTGCAGAATTAAAAGCTTTAGAAGCTGAACAATTCAAGCGTGTAACTGCAACAGATAGAATTACACCATATGCATTAATTCAGGAAGTTGCAAAACATGCAGATTCTGATACACCAATTGTTACAGACGTTGGACAACATCAAATGTGGGTTGCGCAGTTTTATCCGTTCCAAAATTCCAGAACGTTTATCTCTAGTGGCGGTTTAGGAACAATGGGCTTTGGTCTTGGTGCGGCGATTGGTTCAGCGAAGGCTACTGGCAAAAAAACTATTTTATTTACAGGTGATGGCAGTTTTGGCATGAATCTGAATGAACTTGCCACTATAACAACAGAAAATATTCCAGTTGTGATTGTTATCATGAATAATCAAGTATTAGGCATGGTTCGTCAATGGCAGACTTTATTTTTTGAAAAGCATTATTCTAATACAGATTTGCATAGCAGAAAAACAGATTTTGTAAAACTTGCGGACGCATTCGGCATGAAAGGCTATAGAATTACGGAACTTGCTGACATGCCGGCAGTGATTGAAAAAGCATTTTCCGAAAATGCACCAGTATTAATTGATGTTAGAATTTATCAAGATGAATTTGTATTACCAATGCTCCCACCAGGTGGCTGTATTGAAGATATTATCACAGAAAGGAGCGATATTTGATGGAACGTTTTGTGATTGCAATTTTGGTAGAAAATCAACCCGGTATTTTAACAAGAGTTGCTAGCATGTTTAATCGCAGAGGATTTAATATTGACAGCTTGACTGTGAGTGAAACAGAAAATCATGATTATTCCAGAATTACGATTTCATTGACTGGTGATGATAATATCTGTCATCAGATTATCAAGCAATTGAAAAAGCTTTATAATGTGAAAGAAGTTAAAGTCATGGAACGTGAAAAAAGCGTTTATCGTGAACTTGCGTTGATTAAATTAAGAAATAAACCTGATACAAGACAGGAAATTTTATCAGCAGTTGATATTTTCCGTTCTAAAATTGTCGATTTTTCGCCGAATACACTTTGTGTGGAAATTACAGGTGAAACTTCTAAGATTGAAGCTTTTATTGCTTTAGTAGAGCCGTTAGGCATTTTAGAAATGTGTCGTACTGGTGTTGTGGCAATTGAAAGAGGTTGCAGTTATTTAAATAGCGAAACAAGTCTTTAAAAATTCACATAAGTAGCAGTTAAAAGGGGCAGTGTGTTTGATAAGTAAATTAAAATATGGTAATACGAATACTTTTTTCATTCGTGGAACAAGCGGAAATTTACTGATTGATACTGATTATGCAGGTACATTGCCCTTATTTTACAAACAACTAAAAAAGAATCGTATTAAACTAAGTGATATCACTTATGTTTTAGCAACACATTATCACCCAGACCATATAGGGCTTATTAGTGAGCTTATGGAATTTGGGATAAATCTTTTGCTGATAGATACCCAAATTGAATATGTCCATTTTTCTGATGAGATATTTAACAGGGATAATATAAAATATACACCTATCAATGAGAAAAAAGCTTTTTTGATTAAGTGTGAAGAAAGTAGAGCTTTTCTTCACAGCATGGGAATAGAGGGTGAAATATTATCTACTCCAAGTCATAGCAAGGACAGTATATCTCTGATTTTAGATAATGGCTTTTGTTTTGTTGGAGATTTAGAGCCAATAGACTATCTTGATGCTTACGAGAAAAACACAAAGCTTGAAGATGATTGGAAGCTTGTTATGCGCTATAATCCAAAAATAATTTTCTATGCACATGCAAATGAAAAAATAATGATGTAGTTATATAAATTTCATTTCGTTGGGCAAAGTTTCAGCAAAAAAAAAATGGATATTTTTTTACATACGGCTTGACAAATATTAGAGACTGTGCTATAATAAGTTTGTTTGATGTGAGATATTAAGCCGTGGTACACACAGCGAATATATTTTAATTTTTTAAAAAAGGAGTTTTTTTGAAAATGGCAGAAGCAAAGATTTTTTATCAGCAGGATTGTAATATCCAGAAATTAGATGGCAAAACCGTTGCAATTATTGGTTACGGTTCACAGGGTCATGCACATGCACTGAATTTGCAAGAAAGCGGTGTCAATGTTGTTGTAGGTCTTTACGAAGGAAGCAAGAGCTGGGCAAAAGCTGAAAAACAGGGCTTAAAAGTTATGACAACAGCAGAAGCTGCTCAAATTGCTGATGTTATCATGATTTTAATTCCAGACGAAAAGCAGAAAGCTTTATATGAATCTGAAATTAAGCCATATTTGACAGCAGGCAAGACACTTGCATTTGCACATGGTTTTAATATTCATTTTGGTTGCATTGTTCCTCCAGCAGATGTAAATGTTATTATGATTGCACCAAAAGCTCCAGGTCATACAGTACGTTCTGAATATCAAGCTGGCAAGGGTACGCCTTGTTTAATTGCTGTTCATCAGGACGCAACAGGCGATGCACAAGAAATTGGTCTGGCATATGCTGATGGTATCGGCGGAAGTCGTGCAGGCGTTCTGGAAACAACTTTCAGAACTGAAACAGAAACTGACTTGTTCGGTGAACAAGCTGTACTTTGTGGCGGTATTTGTGCATTAATGCAAGCAGGTTTTGAAACGTTGACAGAAGCTGGTTATGATGCTAGAAATGCATATTTTGAGTGCATTCATGAAGTGAAATTAATTGTTGATTTGATTTATCAGTCTGGTTTTGAGGGTATGCGTTATTCTGTTTCTAATACAGCTGAATATGGTGATTATATCACTGGTCCTAAGGTGATTGCAGAAGAAACTAAAAAGGCTATGAAACAAGTTCTGGCTGATATTCAAGACGGTTCTTTTGCAAAAGAATTTTTGTTGGAGATGTCCGATGCTGGAAATCAAGTACATTTCAAGGCTATGCGTAAATTACATGCAGAACATCCTGCTGAAGTTGTTGGCAAGGAAATTCGTAAGTTATATAGCTGGAACAGCGAAGATGATAAATTAATTAATAACTAATAATTTTTAGTTGTTTTTGTCGTGAGATAATCCCGAATTTTCGGGATTATCTTGCTATATATAAATGCTGATAAATATAAAATGAGGTTGATAATATGGTATTTGATACAAGTGTTTCAGGTGCGCATTGTGCGCCACAGCGTTCTTTATTGCATGCACTGGGCTTGACAAAGGAAGAAATGGAACGTCCACTTGTGGGAATTGTTAGTTCTTATAATGAAATTGTCCCTGGTCATATGAATCTTGATAAAATTACAGAAGCTGTCAAATTAGGCGTTGCTATGGCAGGCGGTACACCAATTGTATTTCCCGCAATTGCTGTCTGTGATGGTATTGCTATGGGTCATAAAGGTATGAAATATTCTCTTGTAACAAGAGATTTAATTGCGGATTCTACGGAAGCAATGGCTTTAGCACATGCTTTTGATGCATTAGTCATGATTCCAAACTGTGACAAAAATGTACCAGGATTATTAATGGCAGCTGCAAGAGTAAATATCCCGACTATTTTTGTAAGTGGTGGACCTATGCTTGCTGGTCATGTTGACGGCAAGCGAACTAGTCTATCTAGTATGTTTGAAGCTGTTGGGTCTTATAAGGCAGGTAAAATTGACGAAGAAAAATTATGCGATTATGAATTAAATGCATGTCCAACATGCGGAAGTTGTTCCGGTATGTATACAGCAAATTCTCATAACTGCTTAACGGAAGTATTAGGCATGGGCTTACAAGGAAATGGCACAATTCCGGCAGTATATTCTAAAAGAATTGAATTGGCAAAACATGCTGGTATGCAAGTGATGGAATTATATCGCAAAAATATTCGTCCTCGTGATATTATGACAGAAAAAGCATTCCAGAATGCTTTGACAGCAGATATGGCTCTGGGTTGTTCTACAAATAGTATGTTACATTTGCCGGCGATTGCACATGAATGTGATGTGGAAATTAATTTGGATATTGCAAATCAGATTAGTGCAAAAACACCTAATTTATGTCATTTAGCACCTGCTGGACATACTTATATGGAACAATTAGATGAAGCTGGTGGTGTTTATGCTGTCCTGAATGAATTGGCTAAGAAAAATTTAATTCATACAGATGTGATGACAGTTACTGGAAAAACGCTTGGCGAAAACATTCAAGGCTGTGTGAATCGTAATCCAGAAGTAATTAGACCTGTAGAAAATCCCTATAGTGAAACAGGTGGGATTGCAGTTTTGCGTGGTAATCTTGCACCAGACGGCTGTGTTGTAAAGCGTAGTGCTGTTGCGCCCGAAATGCTGAAGCATGAAGGTACTGCAAAAGTATTTGACAGCGAGGAAGAAGCTATTTCTGCGATTTATGCCGGAAAAATTGTTTCTGGTGATGTAGTTGTAATTCGCTATGAAGGTCCTTCCGGTGGTCCTGGAATGCGTGAAATGTTATCTCCAACTTCTGCTATTGCAGGTATGGGACTTGACAAAGAAGTTGCTCTAATTACAGATGGTAGATTTTCCGGAGCAACAAGAGGTGCGGCAATTGGACATATTTCACCAGAAGCTGTGCGTGGTGGTTTAATTGCCTATGTACAGGACGGCGATAGAATTGCAATTGATATTCCGAATTATAGTATTAAATTACTTGTATCTGACGAAGAAATTGAAAAACGGAAAGCTTGCACAGAAATTAAAATTAAAAATAATATTACAGGCTATTTGAAACGCTATGCAAAATTAGTTTCTTCTGCGGATAAAGGCGCAATTATGAATGATTAATTTAATAATATAAAATATAAATAATTAAGAAAGGATTGATAAACATGGGTATGACTATGACACAGAAAATTCTGGCAAAACATGCTGGATTATCTAGTGTAGAGGCAGGGCAATTAATTTTAGTAAATTTAGATTTAGTGCTTGGCAATGATATTACTTCACCTGTTGCAATTAAAGCGTTTCAGAATATGGGCAAAGAAACTGTTTTTGATACGCAAAAAGTAACAATGGTAATGGATCATTTTGCACCGAATAAAGATATTAAAGCTGCTCAACAGTGCATGATGTGCCGTGATTTCTGTGATAATCAGGAAATTACAAATTTTTATGATGTCGGACAAATGGGAATTGAACACGCATTATTACCAGAAAAAGGACTTGTTGTTTCTGGTGACGCTGTGATTGGTGCGGATTCTCATACTTGTACTTATGGTGCATTAGGTGCATTTTCAACAGGTGTTGGCTCAACAGATATGGCTTGCGGTATGGCAATTGGTAAAGCTTGGTTCAAAGTGCCGTCTGCAATTAAATTTGTTTTAACTGGTAAGCTTAATAAATATATTTCCGGTAAAGATGTGATTTTGCATATTATCGGAAAAATTGGCGTTGATGGTGCGTTATATAAATCTATGGAATTTGTTGGTGAGGGCTTAGCTAGCTTGTCCATGGCAGATAGACTTTGCATGGCGAATATGGCAATTGAAGCAGGGGCAAAAAATGGTATTTTTGCGGTTGATGAAATTACGAAAGCTTATGTGAAAGAACATTCTGATAGAGAGCCTGTTGTTTATGAAGCTGATGAAGATGCTGTTTATGAGCAA
The DNA here is from genome assembly GCA_947174085.1 of uncultured Ruminococcus sp. Lineage (GTDB taxonomy): Bacteria > Bacillota > Clostridia > Oscillospirales > Ruminococcaceae > UBA3855. The sequence goes on along the minus strand of CAMWHN010000001.1, from coordinate 27,156 downwards.
GTTTATGAGATTAATTTATCTGAAATTAAACATACAGTTTCATTCCCGCATTTACCGGAAAATACACATACACTAGATGAAATTGATGAGATTCAAATTCAACAGGTTGTAATAGGTTCTTGTACTAACGGCAGATTACAGGACTTAAAAGTTGCCGCTGAAATTATGAAGGGTAAAAAAGTTGCGAAACATGTACGTTGCATTGTAATTCCGGCAACACAGAAAATTTATCTGGAAGCTATGGAAGCCGGCTATTTGAAAACGTTTATTGAATGTGGTGCTGTTGTTTCTACACCGACTTGTGGACCTTGTCTGGGTGGTTATATGGGCATTCTGGCAGAGGGTGAACGTGCGGTTGCAACTACTAATAGAAATTTTATTGGTAGAATGGGGCATGTAGATTCTGAAATTTATTTAGCTAGTCCTGAAGTTGCCGCTGCGAGTGCTATCACAGGTAAAATTTCAGCTCCAGAGGAGGTTGTTTAATTATGGAAATGACAGGCAAAGTAATTAAATACGGTGATAATGTTGATACAGATGTAATTATTCCGGCTAGATATTTGAATACGAGTGACCACAAAGAACTTGCTTCTCACTGCATGGAAGATTTAGATAAAACTTTTACAAGTCGTGTACAAACTGGTGATATTATGGTTGCTGGCTGGAATTTTGGCTGTGGTTCTTCTAGGGAACATGCGCCTATTGCTATTAAAGCAAGTGGCATTTCTCTTGTGATTGCGAAAAGTTTTGCAAGAATTTTTTATCGCAATGCTATTAATATTGGTCTTGCAATTGTAGAATCTCCAGAAGCGTCTGACGCTATTGCAGAGGGTAATATCATTAAGGCTGATTTGAATAACGGCATTTTGCATAATGAGACGACTGGGGAAGATTATCAAGTTGAGCCATTTCCGGCATTTATTCAGATAATTATTGAAAATGGCGGTTTAGTAGAATCTATTAAAAACGGAAGTATTCAATAATATGGGCTATGCAAAGGAACTAGTTAAAAAATTAAATAGCTTATCTGTTTTTCGTAAATTAAAACAAGATGAAGTTTTTCATGCATTTGAACAGTGTATTTATCATTATGCATATGTTCCTGAAAAAAAAGAAGAATTTCATGCGAAATTCTGTAGTGCATTATATGAAATTGGTCATACGGATAATTGGACAGAATATTTAAAAAATAAAATATTATCTCTTGAAAATCCATGTGTATATTTTGTTGCAAAAAAACAAGAAATCCCAAAATATATTGAAAAATCAGCTAGAAATGATTTGGAAATTTTGACCGAAATTGCTTCTGTCACACCTGAAATGCTTTTTGAAGATGAGCATATTATATCTTATTGGGATGATTTTGAGATTGAACATATTTTAATGGCTGATTATCCGCCAGATGATGCACCAGATGATATTCCAAAATGGCGTGCTGACTACTTAGTTAATTTGCAAGAAATTTATTTTAAGTGGTTTGCAAATATTCATAAGCATGGCTATGGTGATTATGCGATTTATAACATGTTTCATATGCAATTAGATCATCATGCCGAAAATGGCTTTGTTCTTAAGCCTGTGAAATATCCGGATTCTGTGCAGTTACGTGATTTAATCGGCTATGAATGGCAAAGAAATCAAGTAATTGAAAATACAAAAGCTTTATTAAATGGCTTAAAAGCATCTAATATTTTATTATACGGAGACGCAGGCACAGGAAAATCTGCGACTGTCAAAGCCGTTGCAAATGCATTTGCTGACGAGGGTTTGAGATTAATTGAATTAAGCAAAAATGAATTGCATTTATTACCAAAATTATTAGAAGGATTAAGCGAAAATCCATTGAAATTTATTTTGTTTATTGATGATTTGAGTTTTCAAGAAAATGATGATGATTTCAGTGCGTTAAAAGCCGTTTTAGAGGGCAGTATTTCTGCAAGATTGCATAATACTGTGATTTATGCTACTAGCAATAGACGGCATATTGTGCGTGAGACGTTTTCGCAAAGAGACGGTGACGAAATTCACAGAAATGATACCATTCAGGAAACTATTTCGCTTTCAGAAAGATTTGGGATTCAGATTTTATATGATAAGCCGAATAAAAATTTATATCTTGAAATTGTGAATCAACTCGCAAAACAATATGAATTAGAATTAGATTCTAATACGCTTGCGATAGAAGCTGAACGTTTTGCTTTAAGAAAAAGCGGACGTTCGGCAAGGTCTGCTCGGCAATTAATAGAGCAATTATATGCGAAACAAAAAGGAGACTTTTAACAGTTAAAACAATTCTATAAAAAAATAGAAACAAGAAGAAAATTTTATAAGAAAGTGAGGTGAAAACCGTTATTGACACTTGACAAAGTAAATTTTTAATGTGATACTATTCTTGTCAGTCTGGGGAGGTTGTACAGAACAGAGTGCGATAACCAAGCACAGATTGCTTTTGGAACAAGTGTTATCTCAAACATGATTAGACTTGTCGAAAATGGACACGTGGAACAAGGAATGAAACATAAAAGTTTACTTTATCACTTTTTATAAGTTTTCAGTAACGGATTTTTGTGCTAACGCTAGATAAAATTTATCATGCAAGTTATGTCTTAGAAGATGTGATTAGACAAACTGACATGATTCATGCGCCTAAAATCTGTCCAGATGCAAATGTATATCTCAAAACAGAAAATTTGCAAATTACAGGGTCGTTTAAAGTTCGTGGCGCATATTATAAAATTTCGCAATTAAGCGAAGAAGAAAAACAAAAAGGTGTCATTGCATGTTCCGCTGGAAATCATGCACAAGGTGTTGCTTTGGCGGCTACTAAAAATGGCATTCCGTCTTTAATTTGTTTGCCAGATGGTGCGCCGATTTCTAAAGTAGAAGCAACCAAAGGCTATGGCGCAGAGGTATGTTTAGTTTCTGGTGTTTATGATGATGCCTATCAAAAAGCATTACAGCTTCGTGATGAAAAAGGTTATACGTTTATACACCCGTTTGATGATGAAGATGTCATTGCAGGTCAAGGAACTATCGGATTAGAAATTAGTAAGCAACTCCGGGACGTAGATGTTGTTGTTGTGCCTGTTGGCGGAGGCGGATTAATTTCCGGTGTTGCTTTTGCATTAAAAAATTTAAACCCTAATATTAAAGTTTATGGAGTACAAGCAAGCGGTGCGCCCTCTATGGTGCAGTCGATTGAAAATAATGAGATTATCTGCCTTGAAAAAGTCGGTACTATTGCAGATGGTATCAAAGTAAAAGAACCGGGGGAGCATACTTTTGAGTTAGTTAAAAAATATGTAGATGGCGTTGTTATTGTAACAGATGATGAAGTATCTTCTGCCATTTTGGCTTTGATTGAACAGCATAAATTAATTGCTGAGGGTGCGGGAGCTGTTTCTGTTGCAGCGGTAATGTTCGGAAAAATTCCGGATATTAAAAATAAAAACGTTGTTTGTCTGGTTTCTGGGGGTAATATTGATGTGACTATTTTGTCAAGAGTTATCAAAAGAGGGCAATTAAAATCTGGGCATAGTGATGTTCTGGCAATTCGGTTAGAAGATAAACCCGGACAATTAAAAGATGTTTCTGCAATTTTAGCAGATTTAGGCGGTAATGTTATTTCTATTCATCATGAAAGAGCAAGTGAAGGTGATGATATTACAGATTGCATTTTGAGAATTGGTCTGGAAACCAGAAATCATGAGCATATCAGACAAATTCGTCAAGCTTTAACAGATAGAGGTTTTAAAATTATAAATTAATAATATAATAAGGAGCTGTTGATTATGGAAAAAATTTATACAGAGCAAGCACCGGCTGCTATTGGCCCTTATTCACAGGCAATTAAGGTAAATGGCATGGTATATACTTCAGGACAAATTGCCATTGTTCCGGCAACTGGCAATATTGAAGCAAGTGATATTCAGGGACAAACAGAACAAGTAATGCAAAATCTGCAACATGTTTTAGAAGCGTCTGGAAGTGATTTTGCAAAAGTTGTAAAAACAACTTGTTTCTTAGCTAATATTTCAGATTTCGGTGCATTTAATGAAATTTATGGCAAGTATATTACAGAAAAGCCGGCTCGTAGCTGTGTCGCTGTAAAAGATTTGCCAAAAGGTGCTTTGGTAGAAGTGGAAGTTATTGCGATTGCAGAGTAATTTCTTGAAATAAGCCTATTTCTATAGGCATATGATAAGTAAAATAGAAAAAGCAGACTGTTAAGAGAAATAATACCAGAAATCCTGACAGACTGCTTTTTTTCTGTCTATCGGCGTGTGTTCGCAAGTACCAGATTAAAATTAACATGCTGAAATAAAAAAATATAATATCTGTGAGAAAAAATAATTTGCCTAAGATTCCAGCAATAATATAATGCCCTGCTGTCATCATACTCATAGCTAATAAAATACCCTGTGCATAAGTTGTTAAAATGCCTTTTTGTAAATTGCCCATGAATAAATATCTTATGAATGCAATAAAAAATGTCGGAAAATAAAGCAATTTTAAATGCTCCCACACACTCACACGAACGGGAATAAAAACATTTAACATGGGGATTTGTGCCAAAATTGGTGAAAATATCCAAATTAACATGCTTCCAATGCTGAGTAAAATGAATAATAAAATATCCCAAATAATAGTTTTTTTCAACATATGCTTACGCTGTGAAGCTCTTTCAAGAATATTTTTTTCAACAGAATGTAAATTTTTATGATATAATAAAATTCTCATGACGCATTTTTCTCCTTGATAATTTCTAATTTATAATTTAATAATTTATAATTTGCTTATTAGCAAGATATGCAATTATTTTCTGTAATATGTAGCTTGTCCAAAAATATTTTTTAATTTTCAGAAAATTTTTTTGAAAAAACTCTTTACAGATTTGTAATTTTAGTGTAAAATAGATAGTAGTATATATAGTTTAGAGAGGTGTATTTATTATGGAGCTGAAATACAAAAGAATTTTGTTAAAGCTTAGCGGTGAAGCACTTGCCGGAGAAAAGAAAATTGGTTTGGATTATGCCGTGATTCGTACTATCTGTGAAAGTATTAAAAAATGCGTTGATGTCGGTGTACAAATTGGTATTGTTGTCGGTGGTGGAAATTTCCTGCGTGGTCGTATGAGTGGTGGTCTTGACAGAACTCGTGCCGACCATATGGGCATGTTGGCAACGACAATTAATGCTATGGCTATTGCTGATGTGTTAGAATCACTCGGCGTAGAAGTCCGTGTGCAGACGGCTATTATTATGCAACAAGTGGCAGAGCCATATATTCGCAATAAAGCAATGAGCCATTTACAAAAGGGTAGAGTTGTAATTTTTGGTTGTGGCACGGGGAATCCGTTTTTCTCAACAGATACAGCGGCGGCTTTGCGTGGTGTCGAAACAGAAGCAGAAGTTTTTTTGAAAGCGACTCTGGTAGACGGCGTGTATGACAAAGACCCTCATAAATTTGAAGATGCAAAGCGTTATGATAAATTGACGTTTAGTCAAGTATTAAATGAAGAATTAGCTGTTATGGATATGACAGCGGCTACAATGTGCCGTGATAATCATTTGCCAATGTTAGTGTTTGATTTAAGCAGACCAGATAATATTTTAGATGCTGTGTTAGGAAAACCAGTTGGCACTGTGATTACGGAAGAATAAAATTTAAAAAAATTTTTTAATCAAGACAAGAAAGGTTTGATGTATCATGAAAGAAACTTTGAAACATGCAGAAGAAAAAATGCAAAAAAGCGTAAATAGTTTGCAAAATAATTTTGCATCTATCCGTGCCGGCAGAGCAACTCCAGCAGTTCTGGATAAAATCAATGTAGATTATTATGGTGTTCCTACACCAATTCAGCAAATGGCAGCTATTTCTGTTGCAGAAGCTAGAGTATTAGTCATTCAGCCGTGGGACGTTTCTACACTCAAAGCAATTGAGAAAGCAATTCAAGCATCTGATTTGGGAATTACACCAAATAATGATGGTAAAGTAATCAGATTATCTTTCCCACAGCCAACAGCAGAACGTCGTAAAGAACTTTGCAAGAGTGTGAAAAAATACGGCGAAGATGCCAAAGTGAGTGTCAGAAATGTGCGCCGTGATAGTTTAGATAAATTCAAGGCTATGAAAAAAAATAGTGAAATCACAGAAGATGACCAGAAAGACGCTGAAAAGAAATTACAGAAATTAACAGATAAATACTGTGACGAAGTTGACAAGGTAGTTTCTGAAAAAGAAAAAGAAATTATGAGTATTTAATTTTAGGAGTTAATTAATAAATGGCTTTTATGAAAAAAAAGATAGAATCAACAGAATTACCAGAAGTACTTCCAGTACATGTTGGTTTTATCATGGACGGCAATGGCAGATGGGCAAAAAAGCGTGGTTTGCCAAGAAGTTTGGGACATGTCGAAGGTGGCAAAAATTTTAAAAAAATTATGCAGTATTGTAAAGATATTGGCATTAAATACGCATCTTTTTATGTGTTTTCTACTGAAAATTGGAAACGTCCTAAAAATGAAATTGATGGCATTTTAAAAATTATGCGTGAATATCTTGACGAAGTACAAATGCATTTGGGTGACGGTGTAAGAGCAATTTTTTTAGGAGATAAAAATGCTTATCCAGAAGATATTAAAAATCGCATGATTAAGCTTGAACAGGATACAGCACATCATTCCAGATTAACTGTTTTATTGGCTTGTAATTATGGCGGACGTGATGAAATTGCACATGCCACAAGAGAAATTGCAGAATTAGTCAAATCTGGTAAATTAAATCCAGAAGATATTACAGAAAATACTATTGCAGAGCATTTATATACGGCTGGATTACCTGATGTAGATTTAGTCATTCGTCCTAGTGGTGAATTAAGATTGTCGAATTATTTAATTTGGCAGTGCGCTTATGCAGAATATTATTTCACAGATGTGTTATGGCCTGATTTTTCACCTGAAGAATTAAACAAAGCTTTGATTGATTACGCAAGCAGAGGCAGACGATTCGGAGGGGTTTAACCATGAAACAACGGTTAATTTCTTCTGGTGTAGGAATTATTATTCTTGTCGCTGTGTTGATTTTGCATAAAACGCTTGTATTTCCCATAGCATTAGCATTGATTGTTGGAATTATTTTATTTGAATTAATTCGGGCAATTGGTGGTTTAGAATTTAAGCTCGCAACTGTTGGTGTTATGGTTTATGGCGTATTTTCTTTGCTGGAATTTTCACATAAATTTTTTGGAATAGTATCTTCACTAACATCTTTGGAGATAATAAATGCATTAGATGATGTATTACTGCCAGTTTGCTTGGCATTACTATTCTGGGATTATATGCGACACCCGAAAAATTTTCTGGTTGAACAGGGTGCTTTTATGATTGCCAGTATGATTCTTGTGCCATATTCTATTAGATTTTTAATAATTTTTAATGATGATGGAACTTATGCAGAACATGGCTTATTTTATGTGATTCTAGCACTTTGCGGTGCATGGATTGCGGATTCTGGTGCTTATTTTTCAGGTGTTGCATTGGGAAAACATAAGCTTTGCCCTGAGATTAGTCCTAAAAAAACAGTGGAGGGCTTTATTGGCGGTTTAATTAGCAATGCTGTGATATTTGTATTAATTTTCTTGATTTATGCAAAGTGCAATGCCATAGATTTTAGTATATTGCAAGGCTTGAAATCGGCTTTATTAGGATTAGTCTGTGCTGGTGTCAGTGTTCTGGGAGATTTGACAGCTTCTGTGATTAAACGTCAGAAAGGTATTAAAGATTATGGGAATATTATGCCAGGACATGGCGGTTTGATGGATAGATTCGATAGTGTATTATTTGTTGTTCCAGCGTTTTATACTTGTATAAAATTATTCCCTATTTTTTGATGATGTAAGTCAACTACCCCCACTTACGCTCACTTCGTTCGCTAAGAAGTGGGGGCTTGTCACTATCCGGTAGTGCGGACGATTTTGCAATCTCCTACCTTTTTAGAACACTGTACAGCGAACTGACGTGACATCGTGGGACGGCTGACAACGCCCCTTGTATACAAGATATACTCCTATACAACTGTAAGCGGTACTGCTAATTCCCAGCCTTACAGTAAGATGTTTGTTGTTACGCTTAAGATTTTACATACTGTACGATTAGACAGTAAAACCTGCTATCTTAACTTGTCAAGATGCCTGTGAGTGCCTTTTTTGTCTGTAACAGTTTTCTCACAATAATGTCTAACTACAGTATATCATATTATTTTTATTTTGTCAACAAGAAAGGAGGAAGCGGCATTCCTCCACGACCTAAGAAGTCGGGGTATCCTGCCGCCTATTGATGAAATTTCAATAAACCTGTCTGTCTGGAGATGGGTTTATTGAATTAATAGAGAGGTTTTCGCATGAAAAAAGTAGCTATTTTAGGTTCTACGGGGTCGATTGGCACACAGGCTTTAGAAGTTGCTGAAAAGCATAATTTAAAAATTACAGCATTGTCAGCCTATTCCCAAGTAGAAAAACTCGCCGAACAAGCAAAAAAATACAAGCCAAATTGTGTTTGTATTTATCAAGAAAACTATGCCGATAAATTAAAAAATTTATTATCTGGTGAAAAAATTGAAATTTTAACAGGTATGCAAGGCTTATGTCAAATTGCTTCTGATAAAAATAATGATATTTTATTAAATAGCGTGGTGGGCATGGTTGGTTTGTTGCCGACTCTGAAAGCAATTGATTCGGGTATAGATATTGCACTTGCCAATAAAGAAACACTTGTTGCCGGTGGTGCGCTTGTCATGAAACAAGCTCGTGAAAAAAATGTCAAAATTTATCCTGTGGATAGTGAACATTCGGCTGTGTTTCAGTGCTTGCAAGGCAATGAAAATAATAAAATCAGAAAAATGATTTTAACAGCGTCTGGAGGTCCTTTTTTTGGCAAGAAAAAAGCAGAGCTTGTGAATGTAACTGCAAAAGATGCGTTAAAACACCCTAACTGGAATATGGGGAATAAAATTACAATTGATTCGGCTACGCTGATGAATAAAGGACTTGAATTTATTGAAGCAAAATGGCTGTTTGATTTAGAACCAGACCAGATAGAAATTGTTGTGCATAGACAAAGTATTTTGCATTCAGCTGTAGAATTTGAAGATTTTGCTGTGATTGGACAAATGGGCGTACCCGATATGAAAATTCCGATTCAGTATGCGTTATTATATCCAGAACGCAAATCTTGTCCGACAAAGCCTTTATCTCTCACGGATTGTGGAATATTAAGTTTTGAAAAGCCGGATTATGAGACGTTTGTTTGCTTAAGTTCGGCAATTCAGGCAATTAAAACTGGTGGTTTGTTGCCGGCTATTGTCAACGGCGCAAATGAGGAAGCAGTTGCTTATTTCTTGCGTGATGAGATTAAATTTTTACAAATTGGTGAATTAGTACAATCTGCAATGCAGAGTATTCCTAATGGCGAAATTCATGATTATGAAGATATTTTACAGGCAGATTCACAAGCAAGAGCATTTGTTCGGGAAAAAATTAAAAATGATTGCTGATATTTCTTGAAAGGGGCTAATTAATGATAACAATTATTACAGCAATGCTTGTATTTGGTGTTATTATTGCAATTCATGAATTTGGACATTTTGCCATGGCAAAGCTTTGTAAAATTAAAGTTAATAAATTTGCGATTGGCATGGGTCCTGTGATTTTAAAAAAACAAGGCAAAGAAACAGAGTATTCTCTAAGATTATTGCCAATTGGTGGATTCTGTGCCATGGAAGGTGAAGACAGTCAAAGCGATGATAAAAATTCTTTTCATAATAAACCTGTTTGGCAAAGAATGTTAGTTGTTCTTGCCGGAGCTGTTATGAATTTAATTCTTGGATTTTTATTAATTATTTGCACAACGTTGTTATATGGGGATATTATTACACTAGAAGTTGCAGATTTTCCAAAAGATACTGAAACTGGTGTTTCTTATTCAACTAGTGAAGCATGTGGTTTGCAAATCGGCGATAAAATTATTTCTATGGACGGTATGCGAATTTTAACAGATACGGATTTGTCTTATAAATTGCAAAATACAGAGTCTGATACTATGGATTTAGTTGTTTTGCGTAATGGCAAAAAAATTAAGCTGGATAATATTAAATTTTATAATACGCAAACGCAGGGAAGATTTGATTTCAAAGTACAGGCACAGAATTTAAATTTCTTGAATGTCATAGAATATAGCTTTTTAGATACAATTTCAACTGGTCGTCTTATTTGGACATCACTCAAAGATTTAGTCACAGGAAAATATGGTTTTCATGATTTATCTGGTCCAGTGGGTATTATTGAAACGATTGGAGAAGCTGCAAATTCTGGTGAGAATTTTAAGCAAAGTCTGACTTCGGTATTGTCACTTGCGTCTTTTATTACAGTCAATGTTGGAATTTTTAATTTATTACCGATTCCGGCTTTGGACGGTGCGAGATTTTTATTTTTATTATTAGAGGCAATCAGAAGAAAGCCGATTAGCCCAGAACGTGAAGGCATGGTGCATTTTATTGGCATGGCTGTTATGTTTTTATTAATGATTGCTGTGACATGTCAGGATATTTTTAAATTAGTAAATTAATTATCATGCCGGAGCTGACTCCTCCGGCAATTGTTTTAAATTATATTAAATTAGATTGGAGTTGTGGTTTATGGCTAGAATTATCAAGCCTGTTAAAGTCGGAAATTGTATATTAAATGGCGAAAAAATTTATATACAGTCTATGTTAAATATTCCGGCGCAGGATATTGATGGGAATGTCAAACAAGCAATTGCTTTAGAACAGGCAGGTTGTGAAATTATTAGAACTGCTGTGCCAAATTTAGAAGCTGTGAAATTAATTCCTGCAATTAAAGAAAAAATTAATATTCCGTTAGTGGCAGATATTCATTTTGATTATAAAATTGCATTAGAATGCGTTTCTGCCGGCGTGGATAAAATTAGAATTAATCCGGGGAATATTGGCAGTATGGATAGAGTGAAACAAGTTGCACAAGCTTGTAAAGCAAAACAGATTCCAATTAGAATTGGTGTTAATTCTGGTTCACTGGAGAAAGAAATTCTTGCCAAATATGGTTCTCCTACGCCGGAAGCTTTAGTAGAAAGTGCTTTGTATCATGTGGCTATGCTGGAAAAATTTGATTTTGATGATATTGTAATATCTATAAAATCTTCTGATGTGAATCGCATGATTGATAGTTATAGGCTGGCCAGTCAAAAATGTGCTTATCCGTTGCATTTAGGTGTGACAGAAGCCGGCACAGAACGTATGGGTTTAATAAAATCTGCAATTGGCATTGGTGCATTATTACATGATAATATCGGCGAAACAATTCGAGTTTCTTTGACAGATAATCCAATGAAAGAAATTAAAGCCGGAAAAGATATTTTAAAAAGCATTGATAAACGTGAGGGGATACAAATTGTCGCTTGTCCAACTTGTGGCAGAACACAAATAGATTTAATTTCACTTGCGAATCAAATAGAAAAAGCTGTGGAAAATTTAGATAAAAATATTAAAATTGCTGTCATGGGCTGTATTGTGAATGGTCCTGGAGAAGCAAGAGAAGCTGATATTGGTGTTGCTGGTGGTAATGGTATTGGCTTATTATTTAAACATGGTGAAATTTTAAAACGTGTACCTGAAAATGAAATTGTTCCGGCATTGTTAGATGAATTGGAACAGCTTTGAAAATTATAATTTTGATATAGGGGTGGTTTTATGAAACATGCAACTATTTTGGAATTTTTAAGGCAATATACAACAGATATTCCTGTTTCGATACAACAGGGTGTAATTGAAAATATTTTATATAATGCAAAAAATTTTCAAGAAGTAATTTTTGTTGCAAAATTTACAAGTGTTGTGCCGTTTGAAGATATTTTAAAATTTGAACAGGTCACAAGCCTTGCGTTAAAAATTCAAAAATTTAGATTAGACTGTAGATATGATGCTGAATTATTTACAGAAAAAAGTTATCCTGTTGTAATTGAAATGTTAAAACGAGAATTGCCAATTATTAATGGCTTTTTAAATCATGCAGATTTAGATTTTCAGGAAGATAGTATTAAAATTAAATTACATACAGGCGGATATTTTATTCTGGAAAAATTTAAATTCAGAACAGAATTTGAAAAATTTGTAGAAACGCATTTTAATAAAAAAATTACAGTCTTTCTTGATGGAGAAGATTCTATTTCAGAAGAACAGTTAGAAAAAACAATTGCAGAATATCCTCCAGAATATATTACTGTAACACCTGTGCCGTCAGAACAACAAGCTTATTCTGCGCCGGCAATTCCAGATACACCGCAATCTGTTTCTATGAATACAGTGCAATTAGATGCTGTCAAAGGAGAAGATATATTAATTAAAGGCAGAAAAGTTAATGAAAATCCGATTTCTATCCCAGAAGCATTACAGACTAGAAACGAACGTGTTGTAGTCTATGGAGATATTTTTGCAACAGAAACCCGTGATGTAAAAGGTAACAGACGGGTTATAAAATATCAAATTACAGATTTTTCTGGCTCTATTCTGGTAAAATTATTTGATAATATTGAAAAATTAAATAAATTGCCTTTACAGGAATTAAAAAAAGGTGTTAGTATTTTGGTTGCTGGAAAAATAAAAGATGATGAGTTTGCACATGAGCCAATTTTAATACCAGATTCTATTTTGATTCGCAAAAGAAAATTAAGACAAGATAATGCCCAAAAAAAGCGTGTGGAATTGCATTGTCATACAAATATGTCAGCTATGGACGCTGTATCAGACCCAAGTGCTTTAATTCGCAGGGCGCATGATTGGGGACATTCTGCTATTGCTATTACAGACCATGGTGTTGTGCAAGCGTTTCCAGATGCGGCAATTGCAGAAAGAAATTTGAAAGACCCTAATTTTAAAGTAATTTATGGCTGTGAAGCCTATGTTGTAAATGATTTAGAACCAAATGATATTATACATGGTGATGATAACAGAAGTATTCATGATGAAATTATTATTTTTGATGTGGAAACAACAGGATTAAATAAAAATTCTGATAGATTAACTGAAATTGGTGCTGTGAAATTAAAAAATTTGCAAGTAATTGATACGTTTCAGACGTTTGTGAATCCTGAAAGAAAGATTTCTGAAAAAATTACAAATTTAACAGGTATTTCTGATGGAATGCTTGCACACGCTCCAAAAGAAGAAGAAGCTGTTAAAAAATTTATAGAATTTTGTGGTGAAAATCCCGTTTTGTGTGCGCATAATGCCGAATTTGATACTGGATTTATTGACAGTGTTTTGAAGCGTTATCATATTAAATTCGCTTATAGTTGGCTAGATACATTGATGTTAGTCAAGCGATTTCTTGTGAAACTTACAAAACATAAACTGGATATTATCGCAAAGCATTTAAAATTAGGAAAATTTGACCATCATAGAGCGTCTGAAGATGCTTTAATGTTAGCAAAAATTTATATTACACTTGCGGATAAAGCACACCGTGAAAATCAGGTTGAAAATTTACAGGACTGGAATTTAAAAATTAACCCGATTGAAATTAAAAAATTGCATTCTTATCATCAGATTATTTTAGTTCGCAATCAAGTTGGATTAAAAAATTTATATCGGCTTGTGTCTTATGGACATATTGATTATTTTCACAGACACCCGTTAATTCCTAAGTCGTTATTAAATCAATTTCATGACGGATTAATTTTTGGTTCAGCCTGTGAAGCAGGAGAATTGTTTCAAGCTATTTTAAATAATAAATCTGACGAGGAACTTGAAAAATTAGCCAAATTTTATGATTATTTAGAAATTCAGCCGATTGCAAATAATTTATTTATGATTCGCCAAGGCAATGCTGATGACGAAGAACAGCTTAGAAATTATAATAGAAAAATTATTGCTTTAGGTGGAAAATTAAATATTCCTGTTGTAGCAACTTGTGATGTGCATTTTCTGGACGAACAAGACGGCATTTATCGTAAAATTTTATTATCTGGACAGGGCTTTTCTGACGCTGAAGAACAATCGCCGTTATATTTGCGAACCACTGACGAAATGTTAAAAGAATTTGCTTATTTAGGCGAAGAAAAAGCAGAAGAAATTGTGATTACAAATCCGTGTAAAATTACAAATGCCTGTGAACATGTGTTCCCTATTCCAAAGGGGACATTTACGCCAAGTATTCCCGGCGCAGAAGAGGATTTAGTAAAAATTACAAATCAAAAAGCAAAAGAAATTTATGGTGACCCGCTTCCTGAAATCGTAGAAAAAAGATTAAATCGTGAATTAAATTCTATTATTAAACACGGTTTTTCTGTATTATACATGATTGCACAGAAATTAGTATATAATTCCGAAGAACATGGCTATCATGTCGGTTCAAGAGGTTCTGTCGGGTCTTCGTTTGTAGCGTCTATGGCTGGAATTTCAGAAGTAAATCCGTTAGTACCGCATTATGTTTGCAAAAAATGCAAATATAGTGAATTTATTGAAGATGGTTCCTATGGGTCAGGGTTTGACTTGCCGGCGAAAGATTGCCCAAAATGTGGCGAAAGATTATTGCAAGATGGGCATGATATTCCGTTTGAGACGTTTTTAGGATTTGACGGTGATAAAGCACCGGATATTGATTTAAATTTCTCTAATGAATATCAATCTAGCGCACATCGCTATACGGAAGAATTATTCGGGCGTGAAAATGTGTTCAAAGCCGGAACTATCGGCACAATTGCAGATAAAACAGCATATGGCTTTGTAAAAAAATATCTTGAAGAACAGAATATAAAATTAAATGCAACAGAAGAAAATAGATTATCTATTGGCTGTACTGGTGTTAAGCGAACAACAGGGCAACACCCTGGGGGAATGGTTGTTGTACCATCAAATTATGAAGTTTATGATTTTACACCCGTGCAACGTCCCGCAGATGCAACAGATTCTGATTTGATTACAACACATTTTGATTTTAATTCTCTGCATGATACGATTCTGAAATTAGATGAGTTAGGACATGTTGTGCCTACACTATATAAGCATTTAGAAGATTTAACAGGAATTAAAATTAATGATGTTTCCGGATATGATGAGAAAGTAATTCAAATGTGTACAGACTGTACTGTATTGGGTGTTACTCAAAATGATATTTTCTGCGAAACCGGAAGTTTAGGCATTCCAGAAATGGGTACAGGTTTTACAATTCAAATGCTCAGAGACGCTAAGCCTAAAAAATTTAGCGATTTTCTGCAAATTTCCGGTTTGTCTCATGGTACTGATGTTTGGGTTGGCAATGCCAAAGACTTAATTGAAAATAAAACTTGTACTATCTCAGAAGTAATCGGAACTAGAGATAGCATTATGACATATTTGCTTTATAAAGGCGTTCCGCCGAAAGAAGCGTTTCAAATTATGGAATTTACTCGTAAGGGCAAAGCTCCTGCGAATTTTACGCCGGAACGTGTGCAAATGCTGAAAAATCACGGTGTGCCAGACTGGTATATTGATAGCTGTTTAAAAATTAAATACATGTTTCCAAAGGCACATGCGGCAGCTTATGTAATCGCAGCTATGAAATTAGGTTGGTTTAAATTATATATGCCATTGGAATATTATGCGACTTATTTTTCTGTTCGTGGCAATGATTTTGATGCTGTACTTGCAATTCAAGGAAAAGAAGCGGTTCGAGAAAAAATTATAGAATTACAAGCCAAAGGCAATGCCTGTACAAAAAAAGAAAATGATTTATTAGATATTCTCATGATTACAAATGAAATGCTTTCCAGAGGATTTTCATTTTTGCCGATAGATATTAAAAAATCACATGCTTATAATTATTTGTTGGAAGATGGCAAAATTAGAATTCCATTTTCTGCACTTGCCGGTGTCGGTGTCGCTATGGCGAATAATGTTTATGAAACAGCGCAAAAAAATAATTACTTGTCTATTGAAGAATTTCAAGAATTAAGTGGTGCATCAAAAACTGTAATTGAATTATTAGAACAAATCGGTGCATTTGGCGATTTGCCGAAAACAAATCAATTGTCATTTTTTTAAGATTCTAAAATTTTGCTATAATTATGACTATTTTTTTGATAATTATTAGCATATTGACAAAATAATTTATGATATATTGACAAGTGATTAGAATTATGTTAATATAGTAATATGATAATATAGTAATACGTTAAAGTGAGGTATGTATGCGTAGATATGATTTAATTACTCCCGAGGGGACAAAAGATTATTTGTTTGAAGAATGTGCTTTGAAACGCATTGTTGAAACAAATACACGTCAGTTATTTAAATCTATGGGCTATTCCAGATTGATTACGCCCAATTTAGAATTTTATGATGTGTATAATTTAAATTCAAGATATTTTCCACAGGAAGAATTATGTAAATTAACAGATAATAAAGGACGTTTGGTTGTTTTGCGTCCAGATTCTACTGTGCCAATTGCAAGAGTTGTCGCAACAAGACTAAAAGAAGCTATGTTGCCGTTAAGATTATATTATACACAGCCAGTGTATCAATTTGCACCGTCTCTTAAAGGCAAAAGCACGGAAATTAATCAAACAGGTATTGAATTAATTGGCTCTGGTTCTAAAATGGCAGATATTGAAGTCATTTCAATGGCTTTGTCTGTATTATCTTCTGTGGGAGAAAATATTGCAGAAGATGTGAATTTTTCTGTGAATTATTCGCTGGAATTAGGTGACGTGCGAATTTTCAGAGAATTAATGCATAGATTAAATGCAACTCCGGCACAAAAAGAAGAAATCAGAAGCTTAATTGAAGCCAAAAATTATCCTGCTTTGAATGACGTGCTAGATAAAATTGGTGAACATAAAATTACAAATGCATTAAAAAAACTGCCGACTTTGTTTGGCGGTGAAGAAGTATTTGACAGAGCAGAGGAAATTTTCCAAGATGCTAGAATTGCGGAAATTCTTGAAAATATGCGTGAATTATATCATACGGTTTGTGAAATGAATCAAGATGGCAATATTATTGTAGATTTAGGATTAGTCAATAAAACAGATTATTATACTGGTCTTGTAATTAAAGGCTATTTAGAGGGCTATGGAGAAGAAGTGCTGTCTGGTGGGCGTTATGATAAATTATTAGCAGAATTTGGCTATGATATTCCGGCTGTCGGAATGGCTGTGAATGTAGATGCTGTTGCTAATGTAATTGCCAAAAAATATACACCTAAAGTAACAGCTCCAGATATTTTAATTGTCGCTGAAAACGGCTGTGAAGCAATCGCTGTGAAAAAAGCAATTGCATTGCGTGAATCCGGCTTGTGTGTAGAGCATTTTTTAGCAACAGATTTTGAGTTAGCGCAGGAATATGCGAAAAATAGAAATATTAAAAAATTAATTTTGATTTCTTCAGAATCAGAACAAGAACAGGAGGTTATTGCATGAGTAAGCCTTTAAGACTTGCTTTAACAAAAGGCAGATTAGAAAAAGATACGGTTAAATTATTAGAAAGTTTGGGTTATGATTGTACGTCTGTTCATGAAAAAGGCAGAAAATTAATTTTGTCTATTCCTGACGGAAATTTAGAAGTTGTGCTTGCAAAAGCTGCTGATGTGATTACTTATGTAGAACATGGTGTTTGTGATATGGGCGTTGTTGGAAAAGATACGCTTATGGAAATGAATGGCAAATTATTTGAACTTGTAAATTTAGGATTTGGAAAATGCAAATTTGCGCTTGCAACTAAAAAAGATTATCCGTTTTATGACGGCTTTGGCATTAAGACAATTGCAAGTAAATATCCTAACGTGACAAAAGCCTTTTTTGAAAATAAAAATATGGACGTGGATATTATTAAAATTGAGGGTTCTGTTGAACTTGCGCCTTTATTAGGACTTGCAGACGGTATTGTTGATATTGTCGAAACTGGTACAACACTAAAAGAAAATGGTCTTGCAGTTGTGGAAGATGTCGCACAAATTTCAGCAAGATTAATTGTCAATACTGTGAGTTTGAAAATGCGTCAGCAAGAAATTGAAAATTTAGTCAAGAAAGTAGAGGAGAAAATTCATGATAAAGCAGATTAAATGCGATGGCATACAAGAATATAATTTTTTAAAAGAATTGGAACGCAGAAGCGGTGAAACAGATAAAAAAGTAACACAGATTGTTTCTGAAATTATTGAAAATGTGAAAACTGGCGGTGATGAAGCTGTCAAGAATTATACCAAAAAATTTGATGGTAATTTGCCTGAATATTATGAAGTGCCTAGAGAAGTAATTAATCAAGCTCTGACAGAAGCAGATGAAAATTTTGTACAGGCGTTATTAAATGCACAGGAAAATATTGCAGAGTTTCATAATAGACAAAAATCACAGGGCTTTACTGATGCAAAGCCAAATGGTGTGATTTTAGGGCAGAGAGTAAGAGGTTTAGAGCGTGTCGGCTTATATGTTCCCGGAGGTACAGCCGCTTATCCGTCTAGTGTTTTAATGAATGCGATTCCAGCTAAAATTGCTGGCGTACAAGAAATTATTATGGTAACACCGCCTTGCAAGGACGGTACACCAAATAAAGATATTTTAGTTGCGGCTGCCATTTGCGGTGTGGATAGAGTATTTTTATCTGGTGGCGCACAGGCTATCGCTGCGCTTGCTTATGGTACAGAAGAAATTCCAAAAGTAGATAAAATTGTAGGTCCGGGGAATATTTTTGTTGCAACGGCTAAAAAATTATTATACGGTGTTGTAGATATTGACATGATTGCAGGACCTAGCGAAATTTTAGTACTTGCTGACGAAACAGCAGACCCGAAATTTGTTGCAGCAGATTTAATGTCACAAGCAGAACATGATGTGCTTGCATCTACAATTTTAGTGACAACTGATGAGAATTTGCCTGCTAAAGTAGAAGCCGAAATTATTCGTCAAATGAATTATCTGGAGCGTAAAGAAATTATTCAAAAATCTATGTCGGATTACGGTGCGTTTCTGATTGCAAATTCTCGTGAACAAGCTGTAGAACTTGCGAATGCCATTGCTCCGGAACATTTAGAAGTCGTTATGGAAAATCCATTGGAATTAATTGGCTGTTTAGATAATGCCGGTTCTGTATTTTTAGGTGCGTATGCGTCTGAGCCGTTAGGGGATTATTATGCAGGTCCTAATCATGTATTGCCAACAAGTGGCACAGCTAGATTTTTCTCGCCTTTGGGTGTGAATAGTTTTATAAAACGCTCTAGTTATATTTATTATACAGAACAGGCTTTGCGTGAGGCAAAAGATGATATTGTATTAATTGCTGAACGTGAGGGATTAACAGCACATGCGAATGCAATTAAAGTACGTTTTGAGGGTGAAAATTCATGAGTTGGGAAAATAACGTTCGCCGAGTTGTACCTTATGTTGCCGGCGAACAACCTAAAATTTCAGATGTCATTAAATTAAATACAAATGAAAATCCATATCCGCCTGCTCCTAGTGTGCAAAATATTTTAGATAATTTTAATATTTCTAAAATGAAGCTTTATCCAGACCCCAATGCAGAAGTTTTAATTAATGCAATTGCGGAAAATTATCAGGTAAAGCCAGAACAAGTATTTGTCGGTGTGGGTTCTGATGATGTTATCTCTATGGCATTTCTGACGTTTTTTAATTCGCAAAGACCTGTGTTATTTCCAGATGTGACATATTCGTTTTATGATGTGTGGGCTGATGTTTATAAAATTCCGTATCAGCAAATTAAATTAACAGAAGATTTCAGAATTAATCCAGATGATTATAAAATTCCGAATGGTGGTATTATTTTTCCGAATCCGAATGCGCCAACAGGTGTATTAGAATCTGTTGATTTAATTGAGGAAATTTTGCAAGTGAATCCAGATAGTGTTGTCATGATTGATGAGGCATATATTGATTTCGGTGGTGAAAGTTGCTTGCCATTACTGAAAAAATATGAAAATTTATTAGTGATTCAGACTTATTCTAAATCTCGCTCTATGGCAGGTATGAGAATTGGTTTTGCAATCGGCAATGAAAAATTAATTAGATATTTAAATGATGTGAAATTTTCGATTAATTCTTATACAATGAATCATTTGACTTTGCTATGTGGTGCAGAGAGTTTAAAAGATGATAATTATTTCAGGAGCTGTACCAGTAAAATTATTGAAACTCGTGAAGATACGAAACAAAAATTAGCAGAATTAGGCTTTATATTCCCAGATTCTAAAAGTAATTTTATTTTTGCAAGTCACCCAGATTATGATGCTAGTATAATTTTTGAAAAATTAAAAGCCAGAAAAATTTTTGTGCGTTACTGGAATAAGCCTAGAATTAATCAGTATATGCGTATTACAATTGGCACCCCAGAAGAAATGAATTGTTTGCTTACTGCTTTGCAAGAAATTATGGGAGAATTAAATAGATGACACAAAAGGAAGTTATGCAGAATCGTCAAAAGCATTATCAGGAAGTTTGCGAAGATTTAGCAAAAAATGGATATGCACAGGAAAATGCGACTGTTTCTATTCTAAAAGCTAATATTTTTGCATTTGTAATCGCTTTGCCATTTATGATATTATTTTTTGGATTGTTTTTAAGTTTGCATTCTGAAATAAATGACATAAAAGAATTATTTGAAATTTTTAAATCTTCAAAATGTCTAGTTATAATAATTGCTATGATAGTTTCTATTCCTGTACATGAATTTTTACACGGTTTGAGTTGGCATTTATTTTGTCAAAAATCATGGAATAGTATTCAATTTGGTATTATATGGGAGGCTATTACACCGTATTGTTATTGTAATGAAGCTCTTTCACTGGGACAGTATTATATTGGCTTGCTTGCACCGTTTTTTGTATTGGGAATTGTAACTTCTATTATAGCGATTTGTATTGGAAGTATTAGTTGGCTTATTATCGGATTATATAATATTTTACTTGCTGGTGGAGATTTGACAATTGCTTGTATTTTATTAAAATATATTAAAAATAAAGCAAATAAAAAAATTCTCGACCACCCAAGTGAATGTGGTTGTGTAGTATTTTTAAAATAAATATTAAAAATTGAGGTGAAATAAATGAAAACTGCGACTGTAACCAGAACTTCAAAAGAAACAGATATTAAAATAATCATTCTGCCAGAAGATAATAAAACAGAAATTTCTACAGGAATTGGCTTTTTTGACCATATGCTAACGGCATTATCTGTACATAGTCAAATTGCTATGAAAATTCATGCTGTGGGGGATATTCATGTTGATGCACATCATACTGTGGAAGATACAGGGATTGTCTTAGGGCAGGCTTTTGCAAAAGCTTTGGGTGATAAGTCCGGTATTGTGCGTTATGGTTCAGCATATATTCCCATGGACGAAAGTCTTGCATTTTGTAGTTTAGATATTTGTAACAGACCGTTTTTAGTATTCAATGCTGAGTTTACTAATGCTATGATTGGTGCGTATGATACTTGTCTGACAGAAGAATTTATGCGGGCATTTGCTTTTAATGCAGGGATAACTTTGCATTGTAATATTTTATATGGCAAGAATGACCATCATAAGACAGAAGCTATTTATAAAGCTGTTGCTCATGCGTTGCGAATTGCCGTTACAGAAACAAAAGCAGGTGAAGTATTTTCTACGAAAGGAATATTAGGATGATTGCAATTATTGATTATGGTGCAGGAAATATTTTCAGTGTAAAAAATGCATTGGATTATTTAGGGCTTGAAAATCAGCTGACGGATAATAAAAATTTGATTGAACAAGCAGATAAAATTATTCTCCCAGGGGTGGGAGCGTTTCCGAGTGCAATGAAAATGTTAGAACAGAAAGGACTTGTTTCTGTTCTGAAAACACAGGCAAAACAAAAGCCTTTATTAGGCATTTGCTTAGGTATGCAAATGCTATTTTCTAAAAGCTATGAATTTGAAGCATGTGACGGATTAGATTTAATTTCTGGTGTTGTGGATAAAATGAATAAACCAGATTTCATTATTCCGCATATGGGTTGGAATAAATTAGAAATAGAAAATCCTTGTAAATTATTAGAAAATTTAGGTGATTCGCCTTATGTGTATTTTGTGCATTCGTATGAGGCGAATTGTGAAGATAATAAAAATCTTTGTGCATGGGTGGAATATGGAGGAAAAGTGCCGGCAATGGTTTCAGATGGTAAATTTGTATTCGGCGCACAGTTTCACCCTGAAAAAAGTGGAGAAATTGGCTTGCAGATTCTGAGAAATTTTGCGAATATTTAAAATTTAGTTAAAATCTAAGTAAAGGAATTTTTGAGATATGATTATTTTACCAGCAATTGATATTAAAGACGGCAACTGTGTGAGATTAGTACAAGGTGATTACGGCACAGCGCATAAAGTAGCTGAAGATTATATGCAAACAGCACAGAGTTTTATACAAGCCGGTGCGGAATGGATTCACATGGTAGATTTGGACGGCGCAAAAGATGCGAAACCTGTGAATACAAGTATATTTTTAGATGTTGCTAAAAATACAAGTCTAAAAGTAGAAGTCGGCGGTGGTATTCGTAATTTAGATAGCATAGAATTATATTTATCTGGCGGTGTGTCAAGAGTGATTTTAGGTTCTGTTGCCTTGAAAAATCCAGAATTAGTAGAACAGGCTGTCAAAGAATATGGTGATAAAATTGCTGTCGGCATTGACGCAAAAAATGGCTTTGTTGCTGTAGAGGGTTGGCTGGATTCGTCTCGTGTAAATTATATTGCATTGGCACAGGAAATGCAAAAAATGGGTGTCAAGACAATTATATTTACGGATATTTCAAAAGATGGTACGCTTTCTGGTGTGAATCAAGAACAATTACAAGCTTTGCATGATGCTGTATCTTGTGATATTATTGCAAGTGGTGGTGTGCATAGTATGATAGATATTATTGCCTGTGCAAATATGGGCTTATATGGCACTATCTGTGGAAAATCTCTGTATCAGGGGACGTTGAATCTTAAGGAAGCCATTACATATGCTATATAATATAAAAGATTTTTTTATCAAGCATAAGCTTTTCTCAATCGGGATAATATTATATATTATGATATATATCATAAGTAATTTTTATCAGCCGTGGGATGACAGTTGGGAATATACTGGCTGGAGTGGTATGACAAGAATCGTTTCAGAAGCAAATGTTCTTAAAACATATATGCCACATCTGAATATCACAAATCGCTTTTTTGAGAAAATCCCTCTTGAAATTCTTTATTTTGGGATAGCTGATATTGCAGAAGCCATTCATGACAGTGTGTTTTTGTTGATTGCACCGATTATTTACAGTTCATTTTTTCTGAGACTTTTTCTGGACAAATATTATGAGAAACATAAGCATATCGGAAGACTGGAAGCAAAAATTACAAATTATGTTTATGATAATATTGTTTTTTATCTGATAAGTATTCCCATTAATATTTTGAAAAAAATAGACGGAGCTGACTGGCTTTTTCTTGATAATTTTGATGAATTATTAAATGCTATATTTAATAAAAATCCTGTCATAAATGTGTTAATTGGAATTTTATTTATTATTGTAATTGCTTTTATTTTACTTTTTGCATTTTTGCCAATGCTTGCAGGGAATATTTATTTTTTTGGGTATATTCTCATGATGGGAGCCATGATAAAATTTATAAAATTCCTGAATGAAAGTATTTTCTCTGGAATGATAGAAGCAAATTCTTTCTGTGGGGAACTGTTAGTATTCATAATAGCATTTGCTCTGATATTTGCAGTCAATCTTGTAGCGGATATCATTTATGAATTGTTACAAAAAATTTCTTTGTTGCCAGCAAGATTTGTAATTAAAAAATCTTCTTGGCTATTTCATCGTAAGAAAAATAAAGAAACATAATTTTATATAAGGAGGATTCGAAATGCTTGCTAAAAGAATTATTCCATGTTTAGATGTTCGTGATGGAAAAGTTGTTAAGGGTGTGAATTTTAAAGGCATTCGTGAAGTAGGCGACCCTGTAGCATGTGCAGAAGAATATAATAAACAGGGTGCAGATGAAATTGTATTTTATGATATTACGGCTTCGCATGAGGGCAGAGGTGTTATGCTTGATGTTGTCAGAGAGACAGCAAAGCGTGTATTTGTGCCTTTGACAGTCGGCGGAGGAATTAAAACTGTAGATGATATTCGAGAAACGCTTAGAGCTGGAGCTGATAAAGTTTCTGTTAATTCACAGGCTGTACAGAATCCAAAATTAATTAAAGATGGTGCGGATATTTTCGGCAGTCAATGTATTTGTGTCGGTATTGATGCTAAAAAATCAGAATCTGGTAACTGGACAGTATTTATTAATGGCGGAAGAATTGACATGCATTTAGATTTGTTAGACTGGGTGAAACAAATTGAACAGCTCGGCGCAGGGGAAATTTGTTTAAATTCTATTGATACAGACGGTGTCAAAGGCGGTTTTGATTTGCCAATGTTAAAAGCTGTTGTCAATGCTGTAACTATTCCAGTCATTGCAAGTGGTGGTGCTGGTAAATTAGAGCATTTCGCAGAAGCGTTTCAGAAAACAGATTGCTCTGCGGCGTTAGCGGCTTCTCTGTTTCATTTTAAAGAATTAACTGTGAATCAAGTAAAAGCTGATTGTAGAACTAAAAAAATTATCGTTCGTTCTTGACATGATGTCTTGTATGTTTTGAAAAAATCATCTATAATAAAAAGATTGTAAAATAAAATATATGTTTGAAAAACTAGGATATTTTTTTAGAAGAAAAAGCAAATGTTTTTTACGAAAACTGGAAAATTTAAAAGCTAAAATTTATTTTGGTATTAGTGATTCTGAATTTTCAAAAAGTGATTGACAAACTTATAAAATTATGTTATGCTTAAACTGGGCATATTTAAAAGCATATTTTGAATTGATTAGAATAGGAGTATTTGAATTATGGGTAAATATTTTGGTACAGATGGTTTCCGTGGAGAAGCAAATAAAACTTTGACAGCTGACCATGCATATAAAGTCGGCAGATTTTTAGGCTGGTATTATGGCGAACTGAAAAAACAAAACGGCGATACTACACCAGCTAAAATTGTTATTGGCAAAGATACAAGACGTTCTAGTTATATGTTTGAATATTCATTAGTCAGTGGGTTGACAGCGTCTGGAGCTGATGCTTATTTATTACATGTCACAACAACACCGTCTGTGTCCTATGTGGCGAGAGTAGATGAATTTGACTGTGGTATTATGATTTCTGCAAGTCATAATCCGTATTATGATAATGGCATTAAATTAATTAATAAAAACGGTGAAAAAATGGACGAGGAAACAATTGCACTTGTAGAAAGCTATCTTGATGGCAATTTAAATCTATTTGGAAAAAAATTTTTGGAATTGCCCTTTGCAACAGGAGACGCTATTGGCTGTACAGTGGACTATGTTTCCGGAAGAAATCGCTATATAGGCTATTTAATTTCATTAGGATTATATTCGTTCAAAGGCATTAAAGTTGGTTTAGACTGTGCAAACGGTTCGGCATGGAATTTAGCAAAATCTGTATTTGATGCATTGGGCGCATCCACTTATGTAATAAATGCTAATCCTAATGGCTTGAATATTAATCAAAATGCCGGTTCAACACATATGGAAGGATTGCAAAAATTTGTTGTAGAAAATGGGCTTGATATTGGCTTTGCCTATGACGGTGATGCTGACAGATGTCTTTGTGTAGATGAAAAAGGTAATATTTTAACAGGTGACCATATTTTGTATCTTTACGGCAGATATATGAAAGACCGTGAAAAACTTAGAAATAATACCGTTGTGACAACAGTTATGTCAAATTTTGGATTATATAAAGCATTTGATGAGCAGGGGATAGACTATGCAAAAACTGCTGTCGGTGATAAATATGTTTATGAATATATGGCTAAAAATGATTGTCGTATTGGTGGGGAAGCGTCAGGACATATTATTTTTTCAAAATATGCCACAACAGGTGATGGCATTTTAACTAGTTTGAAAATTATGGAAGTGATGATTGCTAGAAAAGCAAAAATTAGTGAACTTGCATCACAGTTAAAAATTTATCCCCAAGTGCTTGTAAATATAAAAGTCCATGATAAAACACTTGCACAAAATGACCCTGATGTACAAAATGCTGTGAAATCTGCTGAACTTGTACTTGGAGAAACAGGTAGAATTTTAGTCCGTGAATCTGGCACAGAGCCTTTAATTCGTGTCATGGCGGAAGCACCAACTGAAGAAGCTTGTCATAAACAAGTTAATGCTATTATTGATGTGATTCGTGCTAAAGGGCATGCTATTTAAATCATAAAATGAAAAAAAGCAAGAAAGACGGCATAAAGTCGTCTTTCTTATTTTGATGATTCTTGTAATGTATATGAAGAATATTGCACACATTCATTATTATGACAATACTTATATAACATATTTCTCGATTTTTTTCATGCAATTACTCTGAAAGCTGTTGGACTAAAATAAATTCAACAGCTTTTGTGTTAATTATTCGTTATGGCATCATACCAAGCAGCCAATATATTTTTTAATTCAATAGTTTCTATTTCTTCATAATCACATATATCTGGTGGAGTTACATCTGGATAATCATAACTTTCATATTTTTCATCATAGTTAAAACCTGATAAAGTATCAACAATCATGCTTTTTTCTTTTCCTACATAGATTGCACATATTTCGCCTAACCAGTTATAAGTTTCTTGTTCACCATTAAGAACAGCTTCAATGTTATTCAGTAAATTTAATGTGTTTCTTTTATTTTCCAAATCTATTATAATGAGGGTATTTAATATTTTTGATTGTTTGTCCTCAGAGGAACAAACAGAGATGCGTAATCTTTTAGTAAGTTTACTATCTTTTGTTATGTATTTGCTCATATTTATTATCTTCTTTCTGTGAATCAGAGTGATTTCTTCATACCAAGCCTCCAATATTTCTTTTAATGCGACAGTTTCTATTTCTTCATAATCGCATATATCTGGTGGTATTACATCTGGATAATCATACCCCTCATAGTCATCATTGTAGTTATAACCTGATAAAGTATCGACAATCATGCTTTTTTCTTTTCCTACATAGATTGCACATATTTCGCCTAACCAGT